>JBIOUP010000293.1:0-6849 GCA_044867305.1 Dermatophilaceae bacterium | reverse complement strand
CGCCGTAGTTCTGCTGGTTCTGGGTGGCCTTGAGGTAGGCGATGATGTCGTTCTTGCCCTCGGGGGAGATGTTGGTGTCGTTGAACACCGGCATGGACTGGGGGCCGGTGACCATGGCCTCGTAGATGTACTTGCCTTCGGCGCTGGCGATGTGTGGGGCGTACTTGCCGCGGGTCAGTGCTCCACCGGACCCGGCGAAGTTGTGGCACATGGCGCAGTTGATGCGGAACAGCTCGCCACCGCGAGAGATGTCGGCGTTCTCGCCTTCGGTGTACTCCGCGTCGGGGATCGGGGGCCCGGGAGCGAGCGAAGCCACGTAGGCGGCCAGCGCGGCGATCTGCTCTTCGTTGAAGCGGATGTCCTGGACCTGGGGCGCCTGCACGTTAGGCCCGGAGAGCGGCATACGACCGGTGCTGACCTGGAAGTCGACCGCCGCGGCACCCACGCCGGCGAGGGTCGGCCCGGAGGCGGTGCCCTCCCCATTGAGGCCGTGGCAGCTGGCGCAGTTGGCGAGGAACAGCTCGCGGCCCTCGGCAACCTGGTCGGCGGCGACGGCGGAGGCCCGTGCTGGCTTCGGGGCGAGCAGAGAGTATGCCGCTCCCACCAGGACCAGCCCGACGAACAGCAGCACGGCGATGGCGGCGGGATGACGTCGGCGGGCAGCCAAGGCGCTCACGGTGCGGTCCTGTCGTCGGTGTCGCTGGTCGTATCTGCCGAACTTACTGGCCGTCTCATCGCAACAGGTAGATGACGGAGAACAACGCGATCCACACCACGTCGACGAAGTGCCAGTAGTAGGAGGTGACGACGGCGCCGACGGCCTGGGTGTGGGTGTACCGGCGGGTGGTGAAGGTGCGTCCGATGATGAGCAGGAAGGCCAGCAGGCCTCCCGTGACGTGCAGCCCGTGGAAGCCGGTCGCCATGAAGAACACCGAGCCCCAGCGGTCGGAGGCGAGGGTGACGTTCTCGGCCACGAGGTTGGCGTACTCGTAGACCTGCCCGGCGATGAAGACCGCGCCCCAGATGTAGGTCACGACATACCACTCGCGCATGCCCCACTTGCCCACTTCGAAGAGCGAGCCGGTACGAGCGGGCTGGCCGCGTTCGGCTTTCCACACGCCAAGCTGGCACCACACCGAGGAGATGACCAGGACCATGGTGTTGGCGAAAGCGAACGGGATGTTGAGCTTGGTCGTCTGGGCCGCCCACAGCTGCGGCGACACCGAGCGCAGCTGGAAGTAGATCGCGAAGAGGGCCGCGAAGAACATCAGCTCGCTGGAGAGCCAGACGATGGTGCCGACCTGCACCATGTTGGGCCGGGTCGCCGGGCCGTGCCCACCCGTCACCGGATGCGCTGGAATCGCCGATGCAGTCGCCACGGGCGCCATTATGGCCTGACCAGCGCCGGTGCGCGCGACCGACCCCCCGAATAAAACCGAGCAACGCAGGTGTCGACATACCAACGGGTGCTCGTTGACACCCCCGTTGGTCGGTGTTGCTGGTCCCGGCTGCTCCCCGGCTCAAGACGGGCCTGGCTCTACGATGAGCGACATGAGCGCTCCAGAGGCCGCTTCCTCGGTCCCGGCTGTTCCGGGCGCGCAAGGCGCGGCTGGCCCTCGACAGGTTCATCTGCTGCTCTACAGCGATGACGTGACGACTCGTGACGCCGTGCGGCTGGGCGTGGGGCGCCGGCCAGCCAAGGACGTGGAAGTGGCCTCCTGGCGCGAGTGCGCCACCCACCCGGCGGTCATCGAGGCGGTTGAGAACGGGCATTTCGACGCCCTCATCCTGGACGGAGAGGCCGCGCCCATGGGCGGGATGGGCCTGTGCCGCCAGCTGAAGAACGAAATCTTCAACTGTCCGCCCATTCTCGTGCTCACCGGACGGGTGCAGGACGGCTGGCTTGCCGCGTGGTCGCAAGCCGACCTCGTCGTCCCGCATCCGATCGACCCGATCGCACTGGCAGGCGCAGTGGCCGAGCTGTGCCGCTCGGGCCCTCCCTCCTAATGGGGAAGGAGCCGGCGCTGGGCTGGCCCCACATCTACACCCAGCTGCTCGCTGGCGCGGACCTGGAGCGCACGGAGAGCGAATGGGCGATGGCTCAGATCATGGGGGGCGACGCCAGTGCCGTGCAGGTCGCCGGCTTCCTGGTCGCCCTGCGGGCCAAGGGCGAGACGGTCGAGGAGATGCGTGGCTTGGCCGACCAGATGCTCGCGCACGCGGTCCGCATCGATGTCGCCGGCCCGAGCTTGGACATCGTCGGCACGGGCGGTGACCGCGCGCACACGGTGAACATCTCGACTGCCGCCGCTCTCGTGTGTGCGGCCGCGGGGGTCCGGGTGGTCAAGCACGGAAACCGGGCGGCGTCCTCGGCCGCAGGCTCGGCCGACGTTCTGGAGGCTCTCGGGGTCGACCTGGCGCTGCCGACCGACCGGGTCCGCGCTCTAGCCGCCGAGCTCGGCATCACCTTCTGTTTCGCGCAAGCCTTTCACCCGTCGATGCGCCATGCCGCCGCGGCGCGCAGTGGGCTCGGGATCCCCACGACGTTCAACTTCCTGGGCCCGCTCACCAACCCGGCCCAGCCGACGTATGCCGCGGTGGGGGTCGCCGACGCGCGCATGGCACCGCTCATGGCCGGGGTGTTCGCAGGCCGCAGCAAGGACGCAGCCGTCTTCCGCGGTGACGATGGGCTCGACGAGCTGACCCTCGCGACGACGTCGACGCTGTGGTGGGTGCGAGGCGGCACCGTCGCCGTCCACACGGTCGACCCGCAGCGGCTCGGGCTCACTGTGGCGCCGACCGAAGCGCTGCGCGGCGGGGACGCGGCATACAACGCCCAGGTGCTGCTCGACCTGTTCGCCGGGAAGGGGGGTCCCGTTCGCGACGCCGTCCTGCTCAACGCGGCCGTGGCCCTGGCGCTGGTCAAGGACGCGGACAGCGACGTGCACACCGACCTGCGAGCCGGCATGGACCAGGCCGCGGCGGCCATCGACTCCGGGGCCGCTGCCTCGTTGGTGCAGCGTTGGGTCGCCGCGACCCGCGCTGGGCCTGCTCAGGGATAGACATTTCCCCTGCTCTTGGCACATCGCTTGCGCTCATAGCGCGATATCCGGCGCTATGAGCGTTGGGGCCGCGTGAAGAGCGGGGGATTTGTCCGCTGGTGCTGGCTGCTGCAGGCGGGCTGGCTCAGTCCAAGCCGAGGCTGAACGCCGCCTCCAGGTCATGCGTGGAGTACGTGCGAAACGCGATGTGGGTGCTGGTCGCGACAACCCCGTCGACCTTGGACAGCCGGTCCGCGATGACGTCAGCGAGGTGCTCGTGTGCGCGAACTCGCACCATGGCCACCAGATCCGCGTCACCGGTGACGGAGTACACCTCCGTGACGCCCTCCAGCGCCGCGATCTGCTCAGCCACCTCGGGGATGCGGTCGACGGCGCAGTTGACCATGACGATGGCGGTGATCACCTGGCCAGGTTACTGCGCCGAGATCAACGCCCCAGGAGTGCGGACGGCGAACGCGCCCTTGAACGAGGCGGCGCCGCCGACCGGGCAGGTCCACTCGCCATCGAGGTCGACGAGGCGCACCCCCGGCGCCTCGAGCCAGCGCAGCACGAGCTCGGTCTCCTCGGCGTGGGCAGCGGGTGCCGGACCGGGCAGTGGGACGGGCAGCTCAGCGGTAGCCCTCAGGGTCTCGACGTAGATCCTCGGGTCGGCTCCGCGGGGGGCCAGGCTGGTGCCGGCGAGGCGCCCGTACCGGATGCAGACCAGCTCCCAACCGCCCGCGTCGCTGCGCCGGGCGGCGACGACCTCGGGGCTGGCCGCAAGGGGCGCCAGGCGTTGGGATCGCGCGGCGCCCCGAAGCAGCTGCGCGACCCGATCGCGAACCGCGCAAGCGTCCTCAAAGCGCTGTTGCTCGCTCAGGGATGCCAACCGCGCACGCATCGCCCGGACGATCTCGCGCGCGTCACCGCAAAGGAGCGCCACGGCCGCCTCGGTCAGCTCGGCATACTCGTTGGGGCTCTGCCCGCCCACGCATGGTGCGCCGCAACGGCCCAGCTGCGCCAGTACGCATGCGCTGCCACGGGCCTTGGCCGTGATCCGGGTAGTGCACTGGCGCAGCGGAAGCACCTCGTGGACGGCCGCGACGGCGGCCTCGGCCGCCGCCCTTGACGTGAAGGGCCCGGCATACCGGCCTCCGTCGTCGCGCACCTCCCTCACGATGGCCAGGCGCGGGAACAGTTCGGTGGTGAGCTTCACCCACCGCGCGGCTTCGGGGCGCGTTGAGCGACGGTTGTACCGGGGCTTGTGCTCGGCGATGAGGCGCAGCTCGCGCACCTGCGCCTCCAGCGTCGTCTGGCAGACGATCGGCTGGACACTCTCGGCAATGGCGACCATCTCGGCCATCCGCGTGCGCTGCTCGGCCGAGGTGAAGTAGCTGCGGACCCGAGAGCGGATGTTGCGCGACGTGCCGACGTAAAGGGAGCGCCCGCAACGGTCCTGGAAGACGTACACCCCTGGCGCCGAAGGTAGCCCGTCAGCGAGGAACCGCTTGCGCCGCTGTTCTGGCGTCACCCGGGAGGTGTAGCTGGCCAGCTCTTCCAGGGTGCGCACGCCGATGTTGCCCACCCGCCCGAGCAGCGCGTGCAGGACATCGACGGTGGCCCGGGCATCATGCAGTGCCCGGTGGTCAGGGGTTGTGCTTGCTCCGAAGTGGGCGGCCAGCGTGCCCAGTCTGCGGTTGTGCACCTCGTCGTGCCCGACGAGCTGACGCGCCAAGGTCACCGTGTCGAGGACCTGGAAACCGGGCCACGGTGCGCCGGTCGAGGCGGCGGCCGCTCGCAGGAAGGTGATGTCGAAGCCGGCGTTGTGCGCGACCAGGACACTGCCGCGGGCGAACTCGAGGAAGGCGGGTAGGACACTGCTGATCGGTGGCGCCGAGGCAACCATCGAGTCGGAGATGCCGGTGAGCACCTGGATGAACGCCGGGATCGGTGTTCCCGGGTTGACCAGGGTCTGGAACTCGCCCAGCACCTGCCCACCGCGGACCTTGACCGCGCCAACCTCGGTAATGGCGCAGTCGGCCGGCGTGCCGCCGGTGGTCTCCAGGTCGACGACGACGAAGGTGACGCCAACCAGCGGAGTGCCCAGATCATCGAGCGTCCCCTGCACTGGCTGCATGCCCGCGACGCTAACCGGGTGAGCCGACACCCCTTGTCAGGCGCGCGGATAGCAGCCGGCCGGCCCACCCGGACACGGCTGTCGGTGCCGGGCTCTAGCGTGGCAGCCAACCAGCAGCAGAGAACATCGACACACCCTTGGAGCCGCAGTGATCCTCGAGTGCAACACCTGCCCCGCGCGAGGGCGCCGATGCGAGGACTGCCTCGTCACCGCCTTGTTCGCGATGCCGCTCGTGGTGCCGCCGGGTGTGGGCTTACCCCTCGATGGCGCAGAACGGGGTGCCGTGCAAGCCTTTGTCGAGGCCGGACTGATCGACAGCCGGTATGCCGGGTCGTTGCGGGCGCGAGGTCAGCCGGACGGCTGGTGGGGCCAAGCGAGCGGCTGAGAAACTTACCATGGCAGGTGTGCGCGGGTTGCCCAGTCAGAGGACGTGGCTTTGGCTTGCCGTCCTCGTCGTCGTCGGGGCACTGGCTGTAGCCACCGGCCGAGCATGGATCCCGCTGGGCGCCAACGGCTCCGCCGACAGCGCCGGTGCCGCCGCGGACGCCACGCCCAGGCAGGCGGAACACGACGCGGCTCCGGACGGCCCGGCGGGGGAGCTCGAGCGTGCGGCCATGGCCCTGTTGGCAGTCCGTTCGGCTGCCTTGGCCAGCCACGACGAGTCCGCCTGGGTGTCGACGATCGCGGACCCGACGAGCGCCGACGGCCGGCGCCAGATGGTGGCCTACGCAGGGCTGCTCGCCCTCGGCGTCACCGACCTCGCGGCAACCGACGTCCATGCCAGCAGGCCCGTGCTCGGTTCACCCGGCGACGGTGCTGACGCGGCGAACACCGTCACCTTCAGGCTGGGGCATCGCATCCCCGGCTACGACCGCGAGCCCCGCGTGGCTGCTCGCACCGCGACCCTCGCGTGGACGCGGGGCGGCTGGCGGATCGCGAGCGACGGCTCACCGACCGACGAGCTGCAGGTCTGGGACCTACCGGATCTGCGCGTGGTGCGGTCCGCCACCACGCTGGTGGCAGGGGACGTACCCGAGACGACGCTCGCCGAGCGACTGGCTGACGCCGACTCTGCCGCGGACCGGCTCGGCAGTCTCTTCGGTACGAGGACGCCGTCGGTCCTCGTCGTGCCTGCGACCGACGCGGAGGCGGCCAGGCAGCTGGGCCGGCCAGCGAGCCACACCCCGAGCCAGGTCGCCGCGACGACGGAAGGGCAGGTGGGTCCGCTCGGCACTGCCGGGGCCGACCGGGTCGTGCTGGCTCCGGAGGCCTTCCGGCGGCTCACGCCCGAAGGACGGCGGGTCGTCGTCACCCACGAGCTGACTCACGTCGCCACGCGCGCGACCACAGCGTCACGGCTGCCGCCGTGGCTGTCGGAGGGCTTCGCCGAGTATGTCGCCTGGGGTCAGGTGGGTATGCCGGTCAAGACCGCCGCGGCGCAGTTGCTGGCGCACGTTCGCAGCGAGGGCCTGCCGATGGGGCTGCCCGCGGCGAGTGACTTCGATGAGGCACGAGCGGACCTGGCGACGGCATACCAAGCCTCATGGCTGGCGGTGCGCGCCATCGCCGCCGCACATGGCGAGCCCGCGCTGGTGCAGTTCTACCGCGCCGTCGCCGGCGCGCCGGGCGCCGTCGGGCGAAGCGTCGACGACGCCCTGGGCACCGTGCTGG
>JBIOUP010000292.1:0-4709 GCA_044867305.1 Dermatophilaceae bacterium | reverse complement strand
CGCACGGCATACCCGAGCCGTTCGATGCCATCGTGTGTGCTGGCAACGTCATGACGTTCCTCGCGCCGAGCACGCGGCGCGATGTGCTCGACCGGCTCTACCAGCACCTCGACCAGCAAGGGCGGGCGGTGATCGGGTTCGGCGCTGGGCGGGGATACCCCTACGAAGACTTCTTCGAAGACGTCGCCGTCGTTGGCATGGTCCCGGACCTGTTGCTGTCGACGTGGGACCTGCGACCGTTCACACCGGAGTCCGACTTCCTGGTCGCGATCTTGCGCCACGGTTGACGCCGCCGCTCTGCTCGGCGACGGAGGTAAAACCGAGCAGTGGAGGTATAAGCGAGCGTTCTTGCGCACGTTTGGACCCCCACCCCGACGGTTGCCCGGAGGTAAAACCGAACGTGGAGGTGAAAACGAGCGTTCTAGCGCTCGCTAACACCTCCACCGACGTTTTTACCTCCAACCAGATCGCAAGCGCCCCTCCAACCGGATCGCAGGCGCCCCTCCAACCAATCGCAGCGCCCCTCCAACCGAATCGCAGCAGCGCCCTCAGCCGGCCAGTGTCTCGGCGCTGGCCAGATGGTCGCGGAAGGCGGACAGAGTGTGCAGCTTGTGGTTGCGGGCGGACAGCTCGATGTCCAGAGCCGGTGCGTTCGACTCGATGAGGCGCAGGAGCGCATCGTGCTCCTGCACGGACGCGGTCGAGCGGTCGGGGACGAAGAAGAACGTCGAGCGGCGCACTTGGCCGAGGCGCTCCCACTCGCGTTCCAGCAGCTCGGACAGGTGGCCGTTGGGGCATGGCGCGCACAGCACCCGGTGGAAGGCCAGGTTCAGTGCGGTGAAGCGCACCGGGTCGAGCGCGCGCCGGCACTCACGCATCTGCTCGTTGAGCTCGTGGGCCCGGGCCAGGTCGATGCGACTGAGCAGCGGGGCGGCCAGCGCCGTCGCCACACCTTCCAGGTGTGCAACGGTCTCCATGGCCTCGGCATATTCCCCGGTGTTCATGCCGAGCACCTCGGCGCCGACGTTGCGGGTGAACCGCACCAGCCCCTCGGCCTCGAGCAGCCGCACGGCCTCTCGGACCGGCACCGGCGAGACGCCGAACTCGCCCGCCACCCGGGACAGCACGAGCCGCGTCCCCGGCGGGTACTCCCCGCCGAGAACGCGCTCACGCAGCGCCGTGTGCACGAACTGCGACTTGGACTGGCTGCTCATGTGGCCGTCGGACTGCCCACTGGGCTCACTCACCCTGGTGCGGCAGCTGCTCGTCGGTGCCGCGAGTGAAGGTGAAGCCGTCGGCGCCGACGGTGACCTCCTCCTCGGAGGACTCCTCGCGCTCGACGATCGGCTGCACGTTGCCGTCGAGGTCAAGCACTGGCGAGGCCTCGTTGTACCAGCTGTGCACGACCGGGTTGCCCCACCAGTCGCGGCGCTGGTTGTCGTGGACGTCCCACGTGACGACCGGGTTGTCCGGGTCGCCGGTGTAGTAGTCCTGCGTGTACACCTCGATGCGGTGCCCGTCCGGGTCGCGCAGGTAGAGGTAGAAGGCGTTCGACACGCCGTGCCGGCCCGGGCCGCGCTCGATGTGGTCGGTGAGCCGCAGCGAGCCGAGCTTGTCCGCGACGTTGAGCACGCCGCCCCGCTCGTGGCAGGCCAGGGCCAGGTGGTGCATCATCGGGCCGGGTCCGCCGGTCAGTGCCGTGTCGTGGACGGTCTGGCTGCGCCCGAGCCAGGAGGCGTAGATGGTGCCGTCTTTGTCGGCGATCTTCTCGGTGAGCTTGAACCCGAGGTCCTGCAGGTATGCCGTCGCCGACATGACGTCGGGGGTCACCTGGTTGAAGTGGTCCAGCCGGGCGATGCCGGCGCCCTTCATCCGGTCGTAGCTCCAGGTCAGCCGCTCGACCTTCTCGGCCTCGTGGAAGAACTCGTACGGGAAGCCGTACGGGTCCTCGACGCGGACCGAGTCGCCGATGCCCTTGCTGAACCCGCGCCGGCTGCGCACGACCTTGCAGCCCAGCTCGGTGTAGAAGGCTTCGGCCTTGTCGACGTCCTCGGGCGTGCGCACCCGGAACGAGAACGCCCGGCAGGCGGGCACGTCGCCCTTGCGTAGCACGATGTTGTGGTGGATGAACTCCTCGAACGTGCGCAGGTAGATCGCCTCGTCGTCCTCGGCCGTGACGATGAGTCCGAGCACGTCGACCCAGAACTCCCGCGAGCGCGCCAGGTCGGTGACGACGAGCTCGAGGTATGCCGCGCGCAGGATGTCCGGGGGCGGGGCCGTGGGGGTGGGGATGAAGGCGTGTTGTGTCATGGGGGTTCTCCGATCTGTGCGCTGTGGTAGCGGGTGGTCAGCTGGTGCCGAAGCGGGGGGTGTGGACGGTGCCGAGCGTCAGGTGGACGGCTTGCTGCTCGGTGTAGAAGTCGATGGAGCGGTAACCGCCCTCGTGGCCGAGGCCGGAGGCCTTGACCCCGCCGAACGGGGTGCGCAGGTCGCGGACGTTGTGCGAGTTCATCCACACCATGCCGGCTTCGATGGCCTGCGAGACCCGATGGCCGCGGGTGAGGTCGTTGGTCCACACGTATGCCGCGAGGCCGTACTTCACGTCGTTGGCCAGGTCGATCGCCTCCTCCTCGGTGTGGAACGGGGTGATCGCCACGACCGGGCCGAAGATCTCCTCCTGGAAGATGCTCGCGGTCGGCGGCACGTCTGCGAAAACCGTTGGGCGCAGGTAGTTTCCGGTCGGTTGGTCGGCGGGGCGGTCGCCGCCGGCGACCAGCCGGGCCTCGCGCTTGCCGGCCTCGACGTAGCTCATCACCTTGGCGTAGTGCTCAGGGTGCACGAGGGCGCCGACCTCGGTACGCGGGTCCTGCGGGTCGCCGACGACGATGCGGTCGGCCCGCGCGGCATACCGGCGGACGAACTCGTCGTAGACGCCGCGCTGCACGAGGATGCGGGACCCGGCGGTGCACCGCTCGCCGTTGAGCGAGAAGACCCCGAACAGCGTCGAGTCGATGGCCGCATCGAGGTCGGCGTCGTCGAAGACGACGGCCGGCGACTTGCCGCCCAGTTCCATGGACATGCCCTTGAGGGTGCCCGCGCAGTTGCGGAAGATCAGCTGCCCGGTCGTCGTCTCGCCGGTGAAGGAGATGAGGTTGACGTCCGGGTGCTTGACGAGCGCGTCGCCGGCGGTCTCGCCGAGCCCACCCACGAGGTTGAAGACGCCGCGGGGCAGGCCGGCCGAGGTGAAGATGCCGGCCCACAGTGAGGCCGACAGCGGCGTGAACTCGGCCGGCTTGAGCACGACCGTGCAGCCGGATGCCAGCGCGGGGGCCAGTTTCCACGACTCGAGCATGAACGGGGTGTTCCACGGCGTGATGAGCCCGGCGACACCGACCGGCTTGCGGTTGACGTAGTTCACCTGGGAGCCGGGCACCTGGTAGAGGTCGTCGGCCTGGGCGACGATGAGGTCGGCGAAGAAGCGGAAGTTCTCGGCCGCCCGCAGCGCCTGGCCCCGGGCCTGGGTGATCGGCAGGCCGGTGTCGAAGGTCTCGAGCTCGGCGAGGCGCTCCTCCTGGGTCTCGACGGCGTCGGCGATCCGGTTGAGCACGCGGTTGCGCTCGCGGGCCTTCATCCGGGGCCAGGGGCCGTCGCGGAAGGCGCGTCGGGCCGCACGCACCGCCCGGTCGACGTCCTCCGTCTGGCCCGAGGCGGCCGTCGTATAGGGCTGGTTGGAGACGGGGTCGAGCACCTCGAAGGTCTGCCCGCTCAGCGAGTCGACGTGCTCGCCGTCGATGTAGTGCTGGATGTGGTCGGGCAGCCGCTCGGGCGCGTGCCGAGCGGTCGGGGCGGTGACAGTCACGGGGACTCCTTTGGTATGCCGGTCAGTTCGTGCCGGCGAGGGAAAGGCCAGAGTCATTCGCGCCGACGGCGCCGGCGTCGAGGGTGGCACGGTCGACGGGGGTGAGCAGGTCCGGTGCCTGGTCGAGCAGAGCCTGCACCTTGACCTGGCCCTGGTCGGTCAGGGGGATGAGCGGCGGACGCACGAAGTCCGAGTCGAGCACGCCGGACCTGGCCATGACCCACTTG
Source organism: Dermatophilaceae bacterium (assembly GCA_044867305.1). GTDB lineage: Bacteria > Actinomycetota > Actinomycetes > Actinomycetales > Dermatophilaceae > Phosphoribacter. The sequence continues at coordinate 623 of JBIOUP010000292.1, read as the reverse complement.
GCAGGTGCCGGGTTGGTCTCGACGAAGAGCGCGTCGACGAGCGGGGTCATCCGGTAGTGCAGGTCCATCGCGGTCTCGAGGTCGCCTGCGCGGCCCGCGGTGTAGAGGTCGGCGACCGCCTTGGGCGCGATGTTGGCCAGCGCCGAGATGAAGCCGGAGCCGCCGAGGGAGAGCACCGGCAGGCAGAGCAGCTCGATGCCCGACCACATGAGGATGTCGCGGGCGGCGTGCTTGACCCGCGAGAAGTGCTCGAAGTCCTTGGTCGTCTCCTTGATGCCGACGAAGTTGTCCAGGTCGTGGTGCAGCCGACCGACCGTGGCCGGGTCGATCTCGACCGCCGTCCGAGAGGGGACGTTGTAGCAGGCGATGGGCAGGTCGGGGACCTCACGGCATACCGTCGCGTACCACTCGTAGAGCGCCTCCTGGGTGGGGCGCGCGTAGTAGGGCGTGATGACGAGGGCGAGGTCGGCGCCGGCGTCGCGGGCGATCCTCGTGAGCTCGAGCGTCTCGTCGAGCTTGGCCGAGCCGGTGCCGGGCAGGAAGGGCACCCGGCCGGCGACCTCGTCGGCGACGGTGCGGATCGCGTCGGCTCGCTCGGGCAGGGTCTGCGAGGACGGCTCGCC
>JBIOUP010000291.1:0-3655 GCA_044867305.1 Dermatophilaceae bacterium | reverse complement strand
GACACGCGACATGCGCCGTATGCCGTCCCGTCGCCGCAACCAGGTCGACCCCCTCGCGCTGCGGCCCGGGGACTACGTCGTGCACGAGCAGCACGGGGTGGGCCGGTTCGTCGAGATGGTCGCGCGGACCGTCGGCGGCGCGACCCGCGAGTACCTCGTCATCGAGTACGCCGCGAGCAAGCGCGGCCAGCCCGGGGACCGGCTCTACGTCCCGACCGACCAGCTCGACCAGGTGACCAAGTACGTCGGCGGCGAGGCGCCCACGGTCAACCGGCTCGGCGGCTCGGACTGGCACAAGACCAAGGCCCGAGCCCGCCGGTACGTCAAGCAGATCGCCGCCGACCTCATCCGCCTCTACAGCGCGCGGATGGCGACGACGGGCCACGCGTTCGGCCCCGACACCCCTTGGCAGCGTGAGCTCGAGGAGTCCTTCGCCTACGTCGAGACCCCAGACCAGCTCTCCAGCATCGACGAGGTCAAGGCCGACATGGAGCGGCCGATCCCCATGGACCGGCTCATCTGTGGCGACGTCGGCTACGGCAAGACCGAGATCGCGGTGCGGGCCGCGTTCAAGGCGATCCAGGACGGCAAGCAGGCTGCGGTCCTCGTGCCGACGACGCTGCTCGTAACCCAGCATCAGCAGACCTTCGCCGAGCGGTACGCGCCGTTCCCCGTCAAGGTCAAGGCATTCAGCCGGTTCCAGAGCGACACGGAAGCCAAGCAGGTGACCGACGGCCTCGCGGACGGGTCGGTCGACGTCGTCATCGGCACCCATCGGCTGCTCGGGGACCAGGTCCGGTTCAAGGACCTCGGGCTCGTTGTCGTCGACGAGGAGCAGCGCTTCGGGGTCGAGCACAAGGAGCGGCTCAAGAGCATGCGCACGGCCGTCGACGTCCTGTCCATGTCGGCGACCCCGATCCCGCGCACGCTCGAGATGGCCGTGACCGGCATACGCGAGATGTCCACGCTGGCAACACCGCCCGAGGAGCGCCATCCCGTCCTTACTTATGTGGGCGGCTACGACGAGCGCCAGATCACCGCGGCGATCCGGCGCGAGCTGCTGCGGGAGGGTCAGGTCTTCTTCGTCCACAACCGGGTCAGCACCATCGAGCGGGCCGCCTCGCGGCTGCGGGACCTGGTGCCCGAGGCGCGGATCGCCACCGCTCACGGGCAGATGAGCGAGCACCGCCTCGAGCAGGTCGTCCTGGACTTCTGGGAGAAGCGCTACGACGTCCTCGTCTGCACGACGATCGTCGAGACCGGGCTGGACATCTCCAACGCCAACACGCTCGTCGTCGAGCGCGCGGACCTGCTCGGCCTGGCCCAGCTGCACCAGCTGCGCGGGCGGGTGGGCCGCGGGCGGGAGCGGGCCTACGCCTACTTCCTCTACCCGCCCGACAAGCCGCTCACCGAGACCGCGCTCGACCGGTTGCAGACGATCGCCAGCCACTCCGACCTCGGTGCCGGGACGCAGGTGGCGATGAAGGACCTGGAGATCCGCGGCGCGGGCAACCTGCTCGGCGGCGAGCAGTCCGGCCACATAGAGGGGGTCGGCTTCGACCTGTACGTGCGGCTGATCGGCGAGGCGGTGGCCGAGTACCAAGGCAAAGCGGAGACCGCCCCGGCCGAGGTCAAGATCGAGCTGCCGGTCGACGCGCACCTTCCGCACGAGTACGTGCCCGGCGCCGGGTACCCGCGCGAAATCGGCGAGCGGCTGCGGCTGGAGGCCTACAAGAAGCTCGCCTCGGTGCAGACTGCCGAGGAGGTCGGCGAGATCGAGGCCGAGCTACGCGACCGCTACGGGCCGCCACCGGAGCCGGTCGAGAACCTGCTCGAGATCGCCCGGCTTCGGGTTGTGGCGCGGAGCGCCGGCATCGAGGACGTCGCCATGCAGGGCCGGTTCGTGCGGTTCGGGCCGATGACGCTACGCGAGAGCCAGCAGCTGCGCCTCAACCGGCTCTACCCCGGCGCGATCGTCAAGGAGGGTTTGCGCACCATCCTGGTCCCCGCGCCGCGCACCGCCCGGGTGGGTGGTGCGCCGCTGCGCGACACGGCCGTGCTGCGCTGGGCCAGCGAGCTCGTCGGCGCGGTTATGGGGGAGAATGTCGCGGGCGCCGCGCGGGTAGCCGCCGCGGACGCCGCCGCGACCGGAAAGGACCCCCGATGACCGCACCGCGCATTGCTCGAGGCGCCGTCGGGCTGCTCGCCGCCCTGGTCCTGCTAGCCGGCTGCAGCGTCACGCGGCTCCCCGGGGCAGCCGCCATCGTCGACGGCACGGTGATCAGCACCCAGGACGTCGCCACGGCCACCGAGCAGATCAACAGCGTCATCCCGGACACGGGTCAGCAGTTCACCCAGACCCAGACGGTCTACTGGTTGGTCATCGCGCCGTTCGTCAACGAGGTGGCCGCCGCGACCGGCCGGTGGACTCCGGACGCCGCCTACAACAGCGTCCTCGCGTCCATCCCCGACCCGAGCGACGACACGGTAGCGGTGCTCAAGGCCCGTTCGGCCGCCAACGTGTTCACCCAGGAGGACATCCAGCAGGTCCTCGCCAGGATGGACGCCGCCGACATCCAGATCGACCCCCGGTACGGCACCATCGACCCCAAGACGGGCGGGTGGTCCAAGCCGGACCCGAACTGGATCAAGGCCACGCCCACCCAGAGCCCGACGCCCTGACCTCGGGTGCCGCCGGACGTGCCCGTTGTGCTGCGGACCGGTCCGTGGCGCGGGGCGGCGCTGCTGACCGGTCCGGCCTGGCGCCTGTTGTTGGAGGCGAGGCTCGTCGTCGGGTTGCACGACGACCCGTATGCCGTTGGGCTGGCTGACGAGGTTCCGGTCGCCCTTGGCGACGGGGTCGATGCCGTGGCGACGGCGTTGATGGAGTCCCCCCAAGGGGGCGCGGTCGTGGTGGTGGACTCGGGCCACTCGCGCGAGCTCACGGCATACCTGAACGGCCGCGAAGATCTGGCGCCCGTGGATGGCGAGCCGAAGATCACCGGGCTCGGGCTGTTGGACGTCGTGGCCGTCATGCACCGGCTGCGCTCCCCGGGTGGCTGCCCCTGGGACGTCGAGCAGACGCATGCGTCGCTGCGGCCCTATCTCCTCGAGGAGGCGCACGAGGCGGCGGAGGCCATCGACTCGGGCGATCGCGCGCACCTGGCCGAGGAGCTCGGCGACGTGCTGCTGCAGGTGGTGTTCCATGCCCGGCTCGGGCAGGAGGACGCGAGCGAGCCGTTCGACATCGACGACGTCGCTGCGGGTCTGGTGGCCAAGCTGGTGCGGCGCCATCCGCATGTGTTCGGCGACGTCGTCGCCCACACCCCCGAGCAGGTGGCGGCCAACTGGGAGCGCATCAAGGCAGCCGAGAAGCAGGCCCGCTGTTAGACGAGGAGTAAGGCCCGCGTCAGGCTGATCAGCGCAGGCTGAACGGCGGGTAGCGGTCGGTCACCAGCAGCGTCGCGTAGGCCTGCACTCGCAGGGCCCATCTGCCGACCCCGACCACGTAGGTGAACAGACCTCGGGGGTAGCGGCCGGTGAACAGGATGGCGAACCAGGCGATGATGACCGCGAAGAACGCGCCGATGAAGAGGAAGGCCAGCACGATGTAGTGCGGGATGGCCAGGAACCACTTGACGAGCGGCAGCCAACG
>JBIOUP010000290.1:0-5770 GCA_044867305.1 Dermatophilaceae bacterium | reverse complement strand
GCCGCAAGCTCCCGGCATAGCCCGTCGTAGCATGACCCCTGATGTCCAGCCTGCCGCAGCCCGCCCGACCGGGCCGCACTCTGCAGGCGCCCCTCGTCTTCCGCACCGTCGAGAGCGGCGACCTCGGGGCGCTGTTGCCGATCCTGCCGCCCCTCGCCGACCCGGCGGATCTGGTGTCCTGGGTCCGTCGCGGGGAGGGCTTGGTGGGCTGGGGACGCGCTGCGACCTACCGCACTCGCGGCGTCGGGCGCTTCGCCGACGCCGAGCGGTGGTGGGCTGACACCGCCGGTCGCGCCGTGGTGCGCAACGAGGTCGGTATGCCGGGCACCGGCCCGATCTGCTTCGGCAGCCTCACCTTTTCGGCCGAGTCGACCGACCAGGCGGTGTTCGTCGTGCCTGAGGTGGTCGTCGGCCATCGCGGCGACAGGTGGTGGGTGACGACGGCGGCCGCGGGCCCCTCGGGAAGCCCGGACCTTGCGGTGGAGACGCCCCCCACGGCGCCGCGCGACGTGAGCTTTGCCGACGGGTCGCTACCGTCCGCGGAGTGGGAAGCCCGCGTCGCCGAGGCGGTGGTCCGGATCGGCCGGGGCGACCTGGACAAGGTGGTCCTGGCCCGCGACCTCGTTGTGCAGGCCCGCGAGCCGGTCGACCCCCGGTGGGTGCTGAGCAGCCTGGCCGGCCGATACGACAACACCTGGGTCTTCGCAGTACAAGGGCTGCTCGGCGCGACACCGGAGCTGCTCGTGCGTCGCGAACGCGGGCTGGTCACCTCGCGGGTGCTCGCCGGTACGATCCGTCGCAGCGGGGACGACGCGCACGACCTCGGCCTGGCCGCCTCCCTCGCCCGCTCCAGCAAGGACCTCGAGGAGCACGAGTATGCCGTGCGCTCGGTCGCGGATGCTCTGGCACCGCACTGCTCGTCGATGAACGTGCCCGAGTCCCCCTTCGTGCTGCACCTGCCCAACGTCATGCACCTGGCCACCGACGTCACCGGCGTGGCGGCCAACGGCGCCAGCTCGCTTGCCCTTGCCGCGGCCCTGCACCCAACCGCAGCTGTCGGGGGCACGCCGACGGAGCCAGCGCTGCGGCTCATCGCCGAGCTCGAGGGCATGGACCGGGGCCGCTACGCCGGTCCTGTCGGCTGGATGGACGCCTCTGGAGACGGGCACTGGGGCATCGCGCTGCGCAGCGGCTGCTACGTCGCGCCGGACACCCTGCGAATCTTCGCCGGCTGCGGCATCGTTGCGGGGTCCGACCCCGAGGACGAGCTCGCCGAGTCCGACGCGAAGTTCGTGCCCATGCGGGACGCGCTGAGCGGCCGATAGGCGCTCGATGCCTCGTACGTCTGCCCGGTGGTCCACGCCGCCGCGATGGGGGCTGCCCGGCTGGGGACCCTCGCGACCCCGGCCTGCCCAGGATCGGGTCGGCCAGGGTCAGAGGCCGAGGATGATCGATGCGAGGCGCAGGTTGTCGAGGCCCTGCAGGGCCAGTCCCAGGTGGGCTTGCTTGTCGAGCTCGACGATGAGGGTGTTGCGCTGGTCGTCAGCACTCATCGAACCCAGCTCGGCGTCCGAGCGGACTCGCAGCTCGCGCAGAGCGACCATGACGGCCCCCGCTCCGGCCAGGTCGCGGTCGTCATACGCCTGGTAGTTCGTCTGGTTGCTGTGCTTGGTCAGCTCGACGATCAGCGTGTTGCGCAGGTCCTCGAAACTCATGGCGTTGAGCTCGTGCTGGGTCCGGAAGCCACCGACAAGCAGCACTCCGCGGGTCCAGTGGGGCACGGACTGCAGGTCGATACCCGCCCACGCCAGGTTGTCACCCAGCAGGATGCCCGCCAGCTGCAGGTCGGTGAAGCCTTGCAGTCGGGCACCGGCACCGGTTTGGGCGTCCAGCTCGACGATGAGGGTGTTGCGCATGTCGTCGGCGCTCATTGTGCGCAGCGTGCCGTCGTCGCGGATGCCCGCCCGGCGCATCGCCACGAGCACGGCCCCGGCCCCGGCGAGGCGGTCGTTGTCGTAGGCCTGGTAGGTCGGCTGCGCCGTGCGGTTCGTCAGCTCGACGATGAGCGTGTTGCGCATGTCCTCGTCCGTCATGGCGTTGAGCTCGTCCTGGCGCCGGAAGCCGCCCAACAGCAGCACGCCGCGGATCGGGAAGCGCCGCGGCACCAGGGCCGCCAAGTATGCAGCGGTGACGGCGTCACGCAGATTCGCGATTGCGCCGTTGCCGTAGGGCGAGTTGGCCAGCACGGCGAGCTCGAAGTCCTCCGGAAGGAACCACACGCACGCCTGTTCGGCGTGGCCGGCGCCGTCCATCCAGTACCCGTTCTTGTCGTAGAGACGGCCCGCGCGCGTGTCGGTCACCTCGTCGACGCCGAAGCCGCGGTCGAGCATCGTCGCCGCGTCGGCCGCCGACATGATCGCGCCGCCACGGCGAAGCTGACCCATCACGTGGAGCAGCTCGGCACCAGACATGTGCCATCCCGCACCGCCGCTCATCGAGCGCAGGTCCCCGGAGTCCCACCCGGGCGCGGCGGCGGGGCGCTGGTAGGCCAACGCCATCGAGGTCGAATGGTCCAGGGCCGGTCCGGACACCCCCGATGGCCCAAACACCGTCGTGTTCACGTAGCCCACATAGCTGTTGACGCTGCCGAGGTCCCAGTACTGGTCGCTCAGGTCGACCCCGAGCACCACCAACGTCGCGCTCGGGTCCATGTCGCCGGTCAGGGTCGTGACGAGGAGGCGACAAAGGCCGAAGTTCATGTTCGCGTAGCTGTAGGTGCCGGTGCCCATGACCCCAGCGGCCACCTTGGCCTTCAGGTAGCCGAAGTCCGACGACGAGTCCGTGACGAACCCGGACCGGTGCGTCAGCAGGTCTGCGAAGGTGATCGTGTCGACCCCCGGCCCCTTGACCCAGTACGCCGGCAGGTGCGCGGCGATGCGCGCGTCCGGTGAGATCCCTCGGGCGGCCAGCAGCCTGGTCATCGCGATGCCGGTCACCAGCTTGCTGCACGACGCGACATGCATCCGCTCGTCGCGCGCCCACGGCACCGGCGACGGGTCGCCGTCCAACCGAGCCGAGCCGCGAGACCCCGTGAAGACCGGCAAACCACTGCGGCGCAGCTCATAGGCGTATCCCGCGACCTGGGTGTCCAACGCTGACGTCATCGTCCGGACGAACCGGACCACGTCGAGTGTCAGGTCCGGGATGGCCAGCGCCCGATCCAGCACGCCGGGCAGCGCCACGGACCGGACGTCCTCGAGGCCACGGCTGCTGATGACCCCGGCCGCGGGCGCGGGAACGATGCGGTGCTCCAGCAGCTGGTCGACGCCCACCAGGCCCGGCCGCGTCCCCCCAACCTCCTGCATGGCCAGCCGCAGACTGTCCCTGTCCACGATGCCATCCGGTCCGTTCGCCATATCGCACATGAGTACCGGTAACCCATGCCGAGTACAAGAGTCCCGCCGAAGCTCTGGTGCGATCTCAGTGGCGTGGGCGAGGGTGCTACCGACGCCGAGAAAGGGCAGCCCATGTCACGAGTCGTTCACTTCGAGATCCAGGCCGAGGACGTGCAGCGCGCGCTCGGGTTCTACACCGCCGTCTTCGGTTGGCAGGTCCAGGACTGGAGCGAGTATGCCGGGTCGCCATACTTCGGCGTTACCACCGGACCCGAGGACCAACCGGGCATCAACGGCGCCATCATGGCGCGGCCGGGGCCGAACCCGCAGGTGGGCGGTCCTGTCGCCGGGGCGGTGCTGACCGTGGGCACCGAGGACTTCGACGCCACGGCCGCCAAGATCGCTGAGGCCGGCGGCACCGTCGCCCTCGAGAAGCAGGCACTCCCGGGAATGGCTTGGCAGGGCTACTTCCACGACACCGAGAACAACGTCTTCGGCATCCACCAGCCCGACCCGGACGCCAAGTAGCCGCACTGAGGCGAGGTCCGCGAAGGCCCGAACGCCGCGTCCAGGATGCGACGCAGCACAGGCCGAGCCGCACCGCTGAGCCCATCCGCCCCGACGCGCCTATGAGCGACCCGACGCGCGAACGGCATACTCGGTCCTCGTGAGGGCGTCCGCGCGTGCCGTACACCTGCTGCGCTGTCTGCTCGCCTGTGGAGTGCGGGAGCTCGTCCTCGCGCCCGGATCGAGGTCGGCACCTCTCGCCATCGCCGCGTATGCCGCGGACCTCACCGGGGACCTGCGGCTGCACGTGCGGGTCGACGAGCGCACCGCCGGGTTCGTTGCCCTTGGGCTGTCCATGGGGTCCGGTCGGCCCGTAGCCGTCGTGACGACCTCCGGCACGGCCGTCGCAAACCTGCTCCCTGCAGTCATGGAGGCGCACCACAGCGGACGGCGGGTCGTCGTGGTGTCCGCGGACCGGCCGGCTGCGCTTCGGGGGACGGGCGCGAACCAGACGACCTGGCAGGCCGGGCTGTTCGGGCGGTTCGCGACGTGTGTCGACATCCCCGTGGAGGCGCCGCCGAGGCTCGTCGAGGAGGCGGTGCGGGACGCGTGTCGACGGCCCGGCCCGAGCCAGCTCAACGTGCAGCTGGATGCACCCCTCGTGCCCGGCGGCGAGCCGTGGTGGCCTGAGGAAGGGGTGCCCACGGCTGGGGCGAGCACGACGCCGCCAGCCGGGACCTCAGCGGCCCCCGAGCGGCTCGCCGGTGGCCCGCGGACCGTTGTCGTCGCCGGGGACGGCGCCGGGCAGGCGGCGCGCGTCTTCGCCGAGGCGTCCGGCATCCCCCTGCTGGCCGAGCCGACGTCCGGTGCCCGAGCGGGCGCCAACGCGATCCGCACCTACCGACTACTCCTTGGCAGCCGGCTCGGCGAGCAGGTCGAACGAGTGGTCGTCGTCGGCCATCCCACCTTGTCGCGGCCGGTGACCGCATTGCTCTCGCGGCCCGATGTCGAGGTGCTGTCGATCTACGGCCCCGGCGGGATCGCGACCGATCCGGCGCGACGCGCCCGTCGTCTCGAGGCGGTCCCGACGCCACAGGGCGTCGCCGACCCAGCGTGGTTGGACCGTTGGCGCCAGGCCGACGAGGCGCTGGCGGCGCGCCTGGACGCCTACGTGGACACGCTCCCGGAGCTGGACGCCCTGCAGGTCGCCCGACAGGTCGGTGACGCTCTCGGGCCGGACGGCACTCTCCTCGTCGGGTCCTCCAACCCGGTGCGCGACCTCGACCTCATGCTCCGGCCCGGTCCCAGTGACGAGCAGCGGCTCATCGTCGGCAACCGCGGCCTGTCCGGGATCGACGGCACCGTCTCCACCGCCGTCGGTTTTGCCCTGGCCCGCAGCCGGTGTGCACAGCGGGAAGCCGGGGGGCCCAGGGTTGCCCCGTTAGCCCTGCTCGGCGACCTCACATTCCTGCACGACAGCACCGGGCTGCTGCTCGGGCCGGATGAGCCTCGGCCCGACCTCACGTTCGTCGTCGCCAACGACGACGGCGGCTCGATCTTCGCCTTGCTCGAGCAGGGCGCCGGCGAGTACGCAGCCGCCTTCGAGCGGGTTTTCGCCGCCCCGACCGGCACCGGCCTTGGGGCGCTGTGCGCGGCCAGCGGAACGGCATACCAACGCGTGAGCACCCGCGCGCAGCTGCGCGCGGCGCTGGCGGAACCGGCCCACGGCCTGCGAGTCGTAGAGGCTCGCGTCGACCGGGCTAACCGGCGCGCCTCGGCCGCCGCAGTCGCCGCCCTGACGGATGGCTTCGGATGAGCGTCGCGAGGTCGTCGCTGGCCATGGCCGGCGGCACCACCGCGTCGCGCGT
>JBIOUP010000289.1:0-11244 GCA_044867305.1 Dermatophilaceae bacterium | reverse complement strand
AGGCCGGCGGCTGACGGCATACCGGGTCGGTAACCTCACGGCCATGAGCCCTGGCAAGCACTCTCCCCTGTACGAGCGCCACGCGGCGCTCGGCGCGAAGCTGGCCGACTTCGGTGGGTGGGACATGCCCATCGAGTACCCCGGCGGCGGGGTCGTCGCCGAGCACACCGCGGTGCGCGAGCGAGTCGGCGTCTTCGACGTCAGCCACCTCGGCAAGGCGACCGTGCGCGGGCCGGGCGCGGCCGACTTCGTCAACGCGTGCTTCACCAACGACCTGCGGCGCATCGGGCCGGGCCAGGCGCAGTACACGCTGTGCTGCGACGAGTCGGGAGGGGTCGTGGATGACCTCATCCAGTACCTGCGCGCCGATAACGACATCCTGCTCATCCCCAACGCAGCCAACACCGCCGAGGTGGTGCGCCGGCTCGATGCGGCGGCCCCGGCGGGCCTCGAGGTCGCGAACCGGCACCAGGACTTTGCCGTCATCGCGGTCCAGGGGCCGCTCAGCGACGAGGTGCTGGGCGACCTCGGTCTGCCCAGCGGGCATGGCTACATGTCCTTCGACGAGACCCAATGGCGCGGTCGGCAGGTGGTCGTCTGCCGCACCGGCTACACGGGGGAGCGGGGCTATGAGCTGCTGCCGGCGTGGGACGATGCGGGGCCTTTGTGGGACGCCCTCGTCGAGGCGGTCGCCGCGCGCGGCGGTATGCCGTGTGGCCTGGGGGCACGTGACACGTTGCGCACTGAGATGGGTTATCCGCTGCACGGGCAAGACCTGTCGCTCGACATCTCGCCGGTGCAAGCCCGGCTCGGATGGGCCTGCGGCTGGAAGAAGCCGGCGTTCTGGGGACGTGAGGCGCTGCTCGCCGAGCGTGCCGCTGGGGCGAAACGGCTGGCGTGGGGGCTGGTCGTCGTCGGGCGGGGGATTCCTCGGCCGCACTGCGATGTGCTCGTCGATGACCAGGTGGTCGGAGCGGTGACCTCTGGAACGTTCTCGCCGACCCGCAAGCAGGGGATTGCCCTGGCGCTGCTGCAGCCCTCGGTGTCCGAAGGCGACGAGGTGTCGATCGACGTACGCGGGCGAGGAGTTGCCGCGCAGGTGGTCAAGCCGCCGTTCGTGCAGGTCCAGGCCCGCCAGGACTGACGAGCCGCTACCGGTCACCACATCCGGACCTTCGGATCGGGGACGGTCAGTCGAACGAAGGCGCGGGCCCGTCGAACGCCGCTTTTCGCACGGCCCGGCGCAGCGCGCGCAGCACCGGGCGGCCCGCGAGCAGAATCGCGGTCGCCGTGACTATCGCTCGCGGCAGGTCCCAGCCGAGGGACGTGGCGACGTAGAACACGACATAGTGGCGGACATTCTCCGACCAGGCCGCTCCGGGCACGAAACCGGCACCGGTTGGGGCACTGGCGGGCGCGAGAAACGGCCAGAACCACAGGTTCATGACCGCCCCATAGAGCAGCCCCGCGGCCGCTCCGAAGGCGGCGAGCAAAGCCAGCTCCCCCCGGCCCCGCACCTCGGGAAGGCACGCTGCCCCGAACGCGACCCATCCAGCAGCCATCATCTGGAAAGGCAGCCATGGCCCCATGCCGGCGGTCAGGAACGCGCCGGCGAGCAACGCAAGCGCACCGAGCAGAAAGCCCATGCTCCGACCGAGGACGCGCCCGCCGAGGACGAGCACCACGAACACCGGCTCCAGCCCGGCGGTCCCGGCCGAGAGCACCCGAAGCGCGCCGCCTACGGCCGCGAGCACGCCCAGGACGGCCACGGTCTTTGCGTCGAGCCCGTGCGCAGTGACCTCCGCGAGCAGCACGAGCGCCAGCAGCCCGAGTAGCGCGGCGAACAGCCAGGGGGCGTCGGTTCCACGTTCGCGGGCGAAGGAGGCGTCCGCCAAGAACGGCCAGCCGAAGGACGCCAGCCCGACCAGCGAGGTCAGTGCCAAGGCGACTGCGGCAGCCGGCCGAAACCGCAACCGGTGGGTGCGCGCGGCTGGTGTCGCTGGCAGGGCGGCCGGCCCAGAGCTCATGAGGCCGCATCCAGTGCAGCGCTGACGTCGGCCACCGTGAGCAGCGCCACCGGATGAAGGATCTTGGCCACCTGCGGCGCGAAGGCCGGTGACCCGGAAAGAATGTCAGGGGCCGCGCCCTCAGCGACGACGTCGCCGTCGGCCAGGACCATGACCCGGTCCGCGACTTCCGCGGCCAGCTCGACATCATGAGTCGCCACGACGATGAGATGCCCGTCGCGGGCCATCTCGCGCAGCAGCGCCACGAGCCGGCGCTTCGCTCGGTAGTCCAGCCCCCGGGTGGGCTCATCGAGCAGCACGACCCGGGGCGCTCCCGCCAGGATGACCGCGAGCGCGAGCGACAGGCGCTGACCCTCAGACAGGTCCCGCGGGTGAGTGTCGTCGTCGACCAGCCCGCCGATCCGGGTGAGCAGGGCGCGAGTCGTGCCGGCCGGCATACTGAAATCCCGGTCAGCTCCACGACACTCCGCAGCCACGGACTCGGCATACAGCAGCAGGTCCGGATCCTGGGGAACCAGACCCACCGTCCGGACCCGGTCGCGCGGGCGCACGCCGGACGGCACGATGCCATCGACCCGCACCGAGCCATTGGTTGGGGCAAGCTGGCCGGCGGCCGTCGCGAGCAGCGTGGACTTGCCAGCCCCGTTGCGACCCATGACCGCCGTGACCATGCCCGAGTGCATCTCGACCGACAGTCCACTGAGGGCCTTGGCTACCCCGCGCCGAACCTCGACGCCGCGCAGTGACACCAAGCCCTCGCCGCTCGCCGTCGCCGCCCGCCGTTCAGGCAGCGCTCGCCGAGCCAGGTCGCGACGCAGGGTGGCGGCCCGTCGACGGGCATCCCGGACCGAGAGCGGCAAAGGTGCCGCCCACCCAAGCCGGCGGCCAAGCTCGACGACCGGCGGATGCACCGGCGAGGTGGCCATGGCCTCGGCAGGGTCGAGCAGCTCGGACACGTGGCCACCGTCGACGACCACGACGCGGTCGGCGTGGTGGATGACTCGCTCCAGCCGGTGCTCGGCCAACACCACCGTCATGCCGAGGTCGTGCACCAGGCGCTGCAAGGTGGCCAGAACTTCCTCTGCGGCAACCGGATCCAGCGCCGACGTCGGCTCGTCGAGAACGAGGATCCGCGGACCGGCGGCCAGCACCGCGCCGATGGCCACGCGCTGCTGCTGCCCGCCGGAGAGCTCATCCAGCGACCGGTCGCGCAGCCCGGCGAGGCCGAGCAAATCCAGCGTCTCCTCGACGCGCCGACGCATCGCCGCGGGCGGCGTCCCGAGGGTCTCCATGCCGTAGGCCAGCTCGTCCTCGACGGTGTCCGTCACGAAGGACGCGCGCGGGTCTTGGACGACGAAGCCGACCAGGTCCGCGAGATCGCGAGGCCGGTGCTCGCGCGTACTTCGGCCGCCAACCGACACCGTGCCAGTCAGCGTGCCTCCCGAGAAGTGCGGCACCAGACCGTTGAGGCAGCGCAACAGCGTCGACTTGCCGCTGCCGGTGGGGCCGACCACGAGGACCAGCTCGCCCTCTTCCACCGCGAGTGCGACGTCGGCAATCGCCGGCCGCTCGGCGCCGTCGTAGGTGACGCTCACCCGCTCCAGCCGGATCACCCCGCTACCCCCCATCTGCGTCCAGGTCGGCGGCCCGGGCGCGGGCGGCAGCCAGCCGGGGTGGCACCGGACTGAGGACACCGGCCAGCGCGCAGCTGGCGATAGCCAACGCGGGCATGAGTGGCATGCCCAGCTCCTCGGATGGTGGCACTGCCATCACCGCCCCAAGCTCACCGTGAGCCTGCGCCGCGATGAGCGTCCCGGCAGCGAGCACGCCGAGTGTGGACACCATCCACTCGGGTGTGCGCCAAGGGTCCCGACGGTATGCCGTGCGCACGTCACCACGCACGCCGAGAACCAGCGAAGCGCCCGCGAGGACGACACCGAGCACCAGGATGGGCAGTCCCAGCCACCCGCCCGTCGACGGGCTGAGGACACCGAACAGGCCGGCCACCACGCCAGCCGCGCCGAGCAGCGCCAGAACGCTTCCCATGGCGCGGGAGCGCCCGTTCCGCACGGGCAGGCGCCCGTAGCCGCGCGCCTCCATGGACGCAGCCAGCTCCAGCGAGCGCTCCAGTGACCCCTCCAGGACGGGGACGGCGAGCCGGCCCAGCTCGCGCAGCCCCCGGCCCTCGTGGCCGCGCAGCCGTCGGGCGGCTCGCACTCGGATGGCGTGGTCGACCATCTGTGGGGCGTACGTCAGTGCTACGACGACTGCGGTGCCGATGTCGTAGAGCGTGGCGGGCGCGTAACGCAGCAACCGGCGGGGACTGGCAAGCGCGTTGGCTGCTCCTACGCAAGCGAGCGTGGCGGCCAGCCGCAGGCCCTCCAACGCCGCCGCGACGACGCTCTCGAGCGCGACCGGGCCTCCCAACCGCACTCCGGCGAGGAAATCAGGTAGGGCGATCTGGGGCAGGCGGAAGAGCACGATCCCTCCGGGTGCGCCGTTGCTGAGGATGATCGTGAGCAGGACGCGCACCGCGACGGCGACGAGGCCGACGATGAAGAAGGGCACGAAGGTGTTGCGGACGCCCAGTTCTCGACGCTCCAGGACGACCCAGGCCGCCACCGCAAGCACCAGGCCCAGCAGCACCGGGTTGGTCGTATGCGCGGCCGCCGTTGCCAGTCCAAGGCCCCAGGCCCACCAGGCGACCGGGTGCAGCAGCCGGGCAGCGCTGGGAGCGAGGCGGACCGGCATACCGGCCTCAGCTGGTGGTGGTTCGGTTGCGGCGACGGGCAGCCACCACCAGCAGGACAACGACGAGCACCGCGGCTACCGCGATGGCGACCACGGTCACCGCGGTGGTCGACGTCCCTGACGAGGTGGGAGCCGCGCTCGCTGCCGCGGTCGGCGTTGGCGTGGACAGGGAGACCGGGGTGTCCGGCGCTTTTTGGGCGTCGGTGAGGCTGGCGACCTCGGCGCCGCATCCGGAAGCGGGGTAGCCCTGCAGGGCGCAGGTCATGCCCTTGTCGGCACGCACGGTGACGACGGTAGCAAGCACCTCTGCTCCGGTGGCGGCGCTGGGCACGACCGCGCACTTGGCGATTAACGCGGGCGGGGGAGTCTTGCCGTCACCGTCGGCCTCGCGCCCGAAGTCGACAAGCACGCCCACCCGTTTGGAGCCCGAGTTGGCGCTCGCAGTACCGCATAGCTGCTCGAAGGTCGGCTTGGCGCGTGGTGTTCGGGTCCCACTTCCGTCGTCGATCGCCCAGCGCCATCCTTCGACGGCGCCATCGGCCGGAACCGTCTGCTGGGGGCCTTGCTGGGAGAACGTCCACGCGCCGTTCGTGAGCTGCCAGTAGCTCCAGTACTGGTAGTTGGCGGCCTGCGCTTCGGTGGCCGGCCCGAGCAGGCCCATGAGGATTGCCCCGAACAGCGCCAGTACGGCGATCGGGCCGCGCAGTGCGCGGGATGTCGGATGAGAACGGGTGATGGGCATGCTGTGAGGACCTCCTCACGGCCGGGTGGGAGGCCTCGGGCTGATGCCAGCGGCTTCGCTCCGGTCCGCGTTCCGCGACGGACTGATGGGTGGAGCCGACACCGCCGCAGGTGTTCCGACTTCCTTGGTCAGGTCACGGTTGCGGGTCAGCGCCGGACTCCCACCGGCTTCCCCCACGGACGGGTCTCGGTGAGGCGACGCTCCCATGGGCTGGGCCGCAATGTCAAAGTGACGTCGCACGCATCGGGTTTCGCCGGTGAAACGGGCAGCTGCGCCAACTTACGGATCGGCCCCTCTCACCGCGTCGGGCGCTACGTTCGGCGACGCGAGCTTGCTCCCAGTGGACTCCACCGGCGCTTGCCAGCAGTATTGCTCCGCGTGAAACACGTTGAGGTCGACCCCCAGCCCCTCGAGCGACTTTCCAGCCTGCTCACCCCCGAGCGCGCTGCCCAGCTCGAGGCCACCGCCGCCCGAGCCCGAGAAGTCCTGGAGGGACGCAAGGTTTGGAACGTCAACGCCACCGCCTCCGGAGGGGGCGTGGCCGAGATGTTGCAGACACTGCACGCCTACTGGTTGGGCGCCGGCATCGACGCCTACTGGCTCGTGCTTCGAGGGGTTCCCGACTTCTTCACGCTCACCAAACGGATCCACAACGTGCTGCACGGTGAGCCGGGCGACGGTGGCCCACTGAAGAAGGGGGAGCACCGCATCTACGAAGAGGTGCTCGCCGACAACCTGGAGAGCATGGTCCACGAGATCAGCCCGGGCGACATCATGCTGCTGCACGACCCGCAGACCGCCGGACTCGTGGAAGGCCTGCAGCGCGTCGGGGCCAAAGTCATCTGGCGCTGCCACATCGGGCGCGACACGACCAACAAGCACACCGACCGTGGCTGGGCCTTCCTTCGTCAGTACATCGAGAACGCCGATGCCTTCGTGTTCTCCCGTCAGGACTATGTGCCCAGCTGGATGGATCAAGACCGCGTCTTCATCATCCCTCCCGCGATTGACCCGTACTCGGCGAAGAACCAGTTCCTCGACCCGAGCGAGGTGGTCGGCATCCTCGTCGACGCCGGCCTGATCACCGACGGGAAGTCGACGCGCACGCCGACCCGGTTCACCCGGCGGGACGGTCGCACTGACGTCGTGCGCCACCACACCGGGCTGCTCGTCGACTCCTCAGCGGCGCCCCGGGCTGCGGAGCGAATCGTCCTGCAGGTCAGCCGATGGGACAAGCTCAAGGACATGCCCGGGGTCATCAAAGGCTTCGTGGACCATCTGGGCGACCTGCCACCGGATGTGCACCTGATGCTGGCCGGCCCGGAAGTCAGCGGCGTGTCGGATGACCCGGAGGGCGCCCTCGAGCTGGCCGCCTGCGTCGCTGTCTGGCGGGGCCTTCCCGAGGAAACCCGGCGGCGGGTGCACCTGGCCTCGCTGCCGATGGACGACATCGACGAGAACGCCGTCATGGTCAACGCGCTGCAACGCCATGCCTACATCGTGGTCCAGAAGAGCCTGTTCGAGGGGTTCGGCCTCACCGTCACCGAGGCGATGTGGAAAGGCCGGCCCGTCGTAGCGAGCGCAGTCGGTGGGATCCAGGACCAAGTCACCGACAGGGCCGACGGCATACTGCTGCGCGACCCGACCGACCTGGACGAGTATGCCGCTGCGCTCGAGCGGCTGCTGCACGACCCACCCCTCGCCGAACGGATGGGCGCGGCCGCGCACGCCCATGCCCGTGACGAGTTCCTGGGAGACCGGCACCTGCGCCAGTACATCGACCTGTTCGCCCAGCTGCTGGCCTGAGGCCACGCCGCGCCGGCCAGCGGGGCTGTCCCGTTCTTTCCAACGCTACGTTGGGGGGATGAGCACGGACTGGCGATGGGACCTGCTGGACAGCTCCGGGGCAGTCATCGACGACGACGCCTTACGCGTGCCACGCTTCCCGACCCAGTCAGAGGCGGAAAGCTGGATCGGTGAGGAATGGCCGGTACTCGTCGAGGCCGGGGTCGAATCAGTGACGCTGCGAGAAGGGGACACCGTCATCTACGGGCCGATGAGCCTGCGCCCGCGCAGTGAGCCTTAGGAGACTCCTCAGGTTCCCGGGGGCTGTCAGGTCGGCCACTGGCCGCGCTTGACCTGCGGTCGCGGCATCCGCGTGCGCCGGATTTGGAAGGCGCGCATGACGGCATACATGGCCAATCCCTTGGGCGGATGGCCGAACTTGCCGGCGAACCGGCGCTTGAGCCGCTGCCACATGAGCAAGGCGTCCCCAATGGACAGGATGAGCAGGCCGTACACGGTGACGAACACGATGGTGAGTGCCCAGGCCGTCTGCATGAAGGACAGCAGCAGCACCAGCAGCATGATCGGGAGCATGATCTCGCCGACGCTGAACCGGGCGTCGACGTAGTCGCGAACGTAGCGGCGCTCGGGGCCTTTGTCGCGCGCCGGTAGGCCGGCCTCGTCTCCGGTCATCATCGCGGCTCGCTGGGTCGCCATGGCCTGGCGGCGGCGTTCCTTGTCGGCCTTCGCCGCGGCCTTGCGGTCGCTGACCACGACCGGGCGGAAGTTCGCCGCCTCCTGGTCGCGCCGCTTCGGCGTGGGGCGGTTCTTGGCGCCGGGACGCTGCGGGTGCTCAGGATCGACGGCGTCGGCGGGGGTCTCGGTCTTCTTGCGCCACAGCACGAGCACCAGGGTACGGCGTGAGCGGCCATGCGGAGGGGCGCCATGGCACTCACGGCAAGACGGCGGTGTCCTGGCCCGTGGATCACTACGCTTGCGGTATGCCGGCCGCTTCGCCCGCCTCGGGACCGCTCATCTCCAGAGCCCGTTGGCTGACGGTGCTCGGCGTCGGTGTGATCACGGCCGCGTTGTCGGCCTTGCCGGCTGCCTACCTGGGCTACGTCGCAGCGTCGTCCGCGACCGGATGCTTCGGGCAGTGCGGCGAGCCCGACGGAGGTCTGGCGGCCAAGGCGGGGTTGCTAGCAATGCTCATGCTCTCCGGCCCGGTCGCGCTCATGACCGTCCTGATGCCGCGCGGCCAACGACTCAGGTGGATTCCGGCGTTTGTCGTGCTCGCGGTCGTGGTGATGGTGCTGTTCACCTGGGTGTGGACGCGAGGCGCGGTCACCTAGTGCCGCGTCGATAGGCTCAGGGGGTGAGCGAGCCGACCCGCCCTGGGATGATCCCAGCAACCCCCCCAGCCACGGATCGGGAGATCGACACAGAGGCGATCCGTGCCCGCGTTCGGGAGCTGCTGCCCACCCTCCGGGCCGACCTCGAGTCTCTCGCCCGCATCCCGAGCGTGTCGCTGCGGTCGCTAGAGACGTTCGACCAGGCGCACGTCGACGCGAGCGCGGAGGCTGTGGCCGGGCTGCTTCGTGCGGACGGGCTCGACGTCGACATCGTCCGGGAAGGCGGGATGCCGGCGGTCATCGGCCACATCGCCGGGCCACCCGGGGCACCGACGGTGACGCTCTACGCGCACCACGACGTGCAGCCACCGGGCGAGCGTGCCTTGTGGAGCTCGGACCCATGGGTGCCGACCGAGCGAGGGGGGCGCCTTTACGGACGCGGAGTTGCCGACGACAAGGCCGGCCTCACCACGCACCTCGCCGCGCTGCGCGCGCATGCGGGCCGGCTGCCGGTGTCGGTGACCGTTTTCGTCGAGGGCGAGGAGGAGGTCGGGTCTGAGTCGCTGCCGGCCATCCTGCAGCGGCACGGCGAGCGGTTGCGGGCGGACGCCATCGTGCTCGCAGACTCGGGCAACTGGGACGTTGGTCAGCCGGCTCTGACGACGACCCTGCGCGGACTGGTGCGGGCGGTCGTCACGGTGCAGACGCTGGACCACGGGGTGCACTCGGGGATGTTCGGGGGTGCTGTGCCCGACGCGCTCACCGTCCTGGTGCGGCTGCTGGCCACGCTGCACGACGGCGAGGGCAACGTCGCGGTCCCCGGCTTGGACCACGATGTCGCAGCCGGCCCGGACTACTCACTCGAGCGGCTCCGAGCAGAGTCCGGCCTGTTGGACGGCGTCTTGCCGATCGGCTCCGGGTCGCTGCTTTCCCGGCTGTGGACCAAGCCAGCCCTCACCACGATCGGGATCAACGCGCCAAGCGTCGAGAACGCCTCCAACACACTCGTGCCCACCGCGTCGGCCAAGGTGTCGCTGCGGCTGGCACCCGAACAAGACCCCAAAGCCGCGTATGCCGCCCTGAAGCGTCATCTCGAGACGCATGTGGCGTGGGGAGCCCACCTGACAGTAACGCTTGCCGACGACGGACGCGGCTTCGACGCCCATGCACCCGGCCCGATCTACGACGCGGCCCGCGCGTCGTTCAGGGACGCCTGGGGGGTGGAACCGGTGGACATGGGTGTCGGTGGCTCGATTCCCTTCGTGGCAGCGTTCGCCGAGCGCTTCCCCGACGCCGCCCTGCTCATCACCGGCGTCGAGGACCCCGACAGCCGAGCTCACGGGGCCAACGAGTCGCTGCATCTGGGCGAATGGGAGCGGGCCTGCGTTGCCGAGGCAGTCCTGCTGGCTCGGATCGGCGCAATGCGCCAGCCCTGACGTCGGCCATCGCCGGCACCGTGCTTGAGTCGATGTGATTCCGACTTGGGTCGCGACCCGAATGCCGGCGCTCGATCACATCGACCGCCCGTGCGACTCCCGTTAGTCCTTGGCAGTCGGGCCGGGCAGGGCGAGCATCCGGTCGAGCGCCACGCGAGCCCAGTGCGCCACGTCGGCGTCGACCCGGATCGGGTTGACGACGTGACCGTCGACGAGCGACTCGAGGGCGAACACCAGGTGCGGCAGGTCGATCCGGTTCATCGTCGAGCAGTAGCAGACGTTCTTCTCCAAGAAGGCAATCGACTGCCCAGGAAGGGTCGCCGCCAGGCGCTTGACCAGGTTGAGCTCAGTGCCGACGACCCACGCCGTGCCGTCTGGGGCGGCCGAGATGGTCTTGATGATCTGCTCGGTGGAGCCGATCTCGTCGGCGAGCTGGCAGACCTCGTAGGTGCACTCCGGGTGCACGATGACCTTGACCCCCGGGATCTCGCGCCTGGCCGCTTGCACCGCCTCGACGCTGAACCGGCCGTGCACCGAGCAGTGCCCGCGCCACAGGATCATCCGAGCGCCCTGCAGCTGCTCACGCGTCAGCCCGCCAGAGGGTTTGTGTGGGTCGTAGAGCACACAGTCCGACAGCGAAAGCCCGAGCTCGCGCACCGCGGTGTTGCGCCCGAGGTGCTGGTCGGGCAGGAAGAGCACCTTCCCGGTGCCGTCGACCCCGCCGGTCTGCTCGAACGCCCATTGCAGTGCGGTCCGGGCATTCGACGAGGTGCAGATGGTGCCCCCGTGCCGGCCGGTGAACGCCTTGATGGCGGCAGAGGAGTTCATGTACGTCACGGGGATGCTCGCTTCGGCAACCCCGGCGTCGAGCAGGTCGTCCCATGCGTCCTCGACCTGGGCGATGCCGGCCATGTCGGCCATCGAGCAGCCGGCGGCGAGGTCAGGCAGGATCACGGTCTGCGCGTCAGCCGTGAGGATGTCGGCCGACTCGGCCATGAAGTGCACACCGCAGAAGACGATGTACTCCGTCGAGCCCACCATGTCGGCCGCCCGCACCACCTCGTGACGGCACTCCGGGTGCACCAGGACGTTGACCCCGGGGACCCGCTCGCGGACCTCCCGGACGCTCTCGATGGTGAATCGGCCGTGCA
>JBIOUP010000288.1:0-29563 GCA_044867305.1 Dermatophilaceae bacterium | reverse complement strand
CGGGCCTATGACCCGTGCTTCAGCTGCGCCACCCACGCCCTCGGCCAGATGCCGCTCGTCGTCTCGGTCTACGACGCAGCCGGCCGGCTGGTCCAGCAGAAGGCGCGCTGACGTGTTCCAGACGCTGCTCGACGCGCTCGATGACCCCAACGCGCTCATCTACGGCATCGGCAACGTCGGTCGGCAGGACGACGGGCTGGGCTGGGCGTTCGTCGACCGCATCGAGCAGCGCAACGACCGGCAAGCGGCCCAACTGGTCCGCGGCTACCAGCTGCAGCTCGAGGACGCCGACCTGGTCAGCCGCGCCAGCCGGGTGCTCTTCGTCGACGCGACCAAGAAGACCTCAGTCCGCTGCTTCTCGCTCTACCGGCCCGTGCCGCGCCTCGACGTCAGCTTCACCACGCATGCCTTGTCGATCCCGACGGTCCTGGCGACCAGCCTGAGCTGCTTCGGCGTCCTCCCCGAGGTCACCGTCCTGGCCATCCGCGGCTACGAGTGGGAGCTGCGGACCGGGCTCACTGACCGGGCCGCCGCCAACCTCGACGCCGCCATGGCATACACGGCATACCTGTGCTCGCTGCGCAGCCAACCGATCCGAGAACCTGCCTAGCTGGAGGATGACATGACTGAACCGAGCTTCGACCGCGTGGCGAGGACGATCTACGAAGCCCCGGTGGGCCAGTACATCGGCCGGGAGGGCGCAGAGGTGCTGGCGCGGCATGCCGGCGAGGAACTGCACCTCACCGACAAGGAAGTGCTCTTCGGCAAAGGGGAGTACGCCACCACGTTCTACATCGTCACCCAGGGTCGGCTGGCCTTCGTGCGCGAGGCGAGCAAGAGCCGCTCGCAGGTCATCCTGCACGTCTTGGAGCAAGGCGACCTGGTCGGGGAGCTCAGCTTCATTGACGGCACGCAGCACACCGTGACGTGCATGGCCTTGGGGGCGGCATCGGTGCTGTCGTTCAAGGTGCATGACCTCACCCCGCTCATCGACGAGAACCCGCGCGTGCTGTACGACTTCATGCGGGCCGTCATCATGCGCGTGCACCAGACGTCGGCGTCGATCAGCGCCCAGCGCCAGGAGCTCGCCGACTACATCGCCACCGGCGGCAAGCGGTTCTGACGCTCGCTTCGGGGCTCACGCCTGGCCGGGAAAGCCCACGACGGTGCCGATGACGTATGCCGTCCGCTGCAGGGTGCCGCTCACCTCTGGCGGATGCGCGACCAGAGCGCGAGCCCCCCGGCTGCGAAGGCCGCAGTACTCGCTGCCAGCTGGGGATAACGGTGGGCGAGCCACTGCTGGCGACTTACCGAGCGGGCCTGCGCGTCGAAGGCCCCGTGTGCGCCGAAGTCGCGTCCGTCCGGCCCGTCCGCCGGCTGCCATAGGTTGGCTGGCTGGTCGTCCGGTCTGGGCTCGCCGCTTTGCTGCGAGGAGAACCCGGTCCGACTGAGGTACCGATCGAGCACCGCCGGGCCGACGGCGTTCGCCATGAGGGTTGCGACCGTGCTCGCGCCCACCCAGTACTCGCGTCGGCGGGGATGGTCCGCGGCATACGCGATGGCGCGCGCGGCGACCTCCGGCTGGAAGATCGGCGGCACCGGCTGGGCTCGCTGGCTCAGCTTCGAGAGCACCCAGCTGAACTGCGGCGTGTTGAGCGCCGGTAGCTGCACCATCGTCACATGGACGCCGCTGCCTTCGTGAAGCAGCTCGCAACGGAGCGCCTCGTGGAAGCCTTGGATCGCGTGCTTGGCGCCGCAGTATGCCGTCTGCAACGGGATCCCGCGGTAGGCAAGGGCCGAGCCGATGTGCACGATCGTGCCCCGGTTGCGCAGGCGCATTCGCGGCAAGACGGCCATCGTCGCGTACACGTAGCCGAGGTAGGTCACCTCGGTGGCCCGCTTGAACTCCGCCGCGCTGATGTCCTCGAAGCGGGCGAACACCGACGAGAACGCCGCGTTGACCCACACGTCGATGGGTCCAACCTCGCGCTCGATGCGCTCCACGGCGGCGGCGACCTCGTCGGGGTCCGCGACATCGGTGGGAACGCTGAGCACCTGACCACCCAGCGCGCGGATGTCGGCCTCGGCTCCAGCAAGCCCAGCCCGACCGCGCGCGAGCAGCGCCAGCCGCTCGCCCCGACCGGCGAACTCGAGTGCCGCCGCACGACCGACGCCCGCGCTGGCCCCGGTGATGACCACAAGTCGTGACATGTCGCAGACCCTCCTCGCTCGTAGCGTTACCCGGCTGGGCCCGAAGCATCCGGCGAACGTCGTCGCCGTGTTCGAGGACCGATTCCGCGCGCGGTGGGCGGGTCGGTGGCTGCCGGCTGCGGACGGCCGGCGTCGTGCTCTCGGCGCCCGCCGCACCCCACTGGGCAGAGCGAAAGCCGGTACGGATCGATGTGAGGTGCGTTGAACCCGCTCAGTTTCACATCGACTGGATCGGGCCGGACACGGCCGCGAGACGCACCTGGATGGGCTTTACTGCACGAGAAGCGGCGAAGGGAGTGGTCATGGCGGGGCGCTGGTACCAGGAGGCGGTCATCTACAGCCTCGAGGTGGACACCTTCCAGGACTCCGACGGCGATGGGTGCGGCGACCTGCAGGGTCTCATCAGCCGGCTCGACTATCTCGCTCGTCTTGGAGTGACCTGTCTGTGGCTCAACCCGATTCACCCGAGTCCGCAACGGGACGCCGGCTATGACGTCACGGACTACTACGCCGTCGACCCGCGCCTGGGCAGCCTCGGCGACTTCGTCGAGATGTGCCGCCATGCGCAGGAGCGGGGCATCCGGATCCTGCTCGACCTGGTCGTCAACCACACCTCAGACGAGCATCCGTGGTTCCAGGCTGCTCGTAGCTCACCGGACTCGCCCTACCGGGACTGGTATGTCTGGAGCGAGGCCGAGCCGCAGGACCGCTTCGAGGGCGCGGTCTTCCCGGGCGAGCAGTCCGAGACGTGGACCTGGAACGACGAGGCTGCTGCCTGGTACTACCACCGGTTCTTCGACTTCCAGCCCGATCTCAACTGGTCCAACCCGGCGGTGCGGCGCGAGGTCGGCAAGATCATCGCCTTATGGCTGCAGCTCGGGGTGTCCGGGTTCCGCGTCGACGCCGCGCCCTTCATCCTCGAGAAACGGACCCCCGGCGGCTGGACCGAGCATGACTTCGGCATCCTCGACGCCTGGCGCCAGCACCTGCAGTGGATCAAACCCGATGCCGTCCTGCTGTGCGAGGCCAATGTCGAGGCCGACACCATCGAGCGGTATTGTGCTTCGGCTCCGGGGGGACAGAACGACCGGGCCCAGATGCTCTTCGCCTTCCAGATCAACCCGCTCATGTGGCTGGCTCTCGCCAGACGCCAGGCGGAGCCGCTTGCGACCGGTCTGCGGGCCATGAGCCCGTTGCCGGAGCAGGCGCAGTGGGTCACCTTCCTGCGCAACCATGACGAGCTCGACCTCAGTCGGCTCACCGTCACGCAACGCGACGACGTGTATGCCGAGTTCGCGCCGCAGCCGAGAGCCCAGGAGTTCGGCCGCGGGATCCGCCGCCGGCTGGCACCGATGTTCCGGGGCGACCTGCCCCGGATGAGGCTGGCCTATTCGCTGCAGTTCAGCCTTCCCGGCACGCCGATGGTTCGCTACGGGGAGGAGATCGGTATGGCCGACATGCTCGAGCGGCCCGGACGCGACGCCATGCGCACAGTCATGCAATGGGAGCCGGGACCCCAAGCGGGCTTCTCCGACGCTGCCCCGGGCGACTTCGTCCACCCGGTCTGCCCCCGCGGGGCGGGCCGGGCACCCCGACCAAACGTCATCGAACAGCAGCGCGACCATGGGTCGCTGCTGCGTTGGTTTGCCGAGATGGTGCGCACCGTGCGGGAGTGCCCGGAGGTCGGGCGCGGGAAGCTGACCGTCCTGGATCAGCCGTTGCCGCCGGCGGTTCTCGCGCACCGGTTCGACGCCACGGGAGGCACCCTGTTGGTGCTGCACAACCTCGACGACGAGCCGGTCACGGTGGACATCGGACCCCAGCAGGACATCGCGGTTCGAAACCCTCGGGAGGTCTTCAGCGACGACGCCTACCCACTGCCGACGCGGACACTCACTGGACTGCGCTTGAACGCCTACGGCTATCGGTGGATCCGGCTGCGCCGAGGCTGGAGCACCTGAGGGTGGCTCGGGAAGCGGTGAGGCCCGTCTCGCTCGTCGCTTCGGCCCGGGTTGGTGCCATGCTGATCGGGTGGAGAGTTTCGATGCCGTCCTCGAGGCGCCCGAGCGGGGGCCTGGGTGTGGCATCAGGTTGCCGTTCGACCCCAAGGCGGTGCTCGGCCGAGCCCGGGCTCCGGTGACCGTCACGGTCAACGGGCACGAACCGTTCCGCACGACCACGGCCGTCTATGGCGGGGTTGCCTGGATCGGCCTGCGCCAAGACCAGCAGCGCAACTTCGCTGTTGGGGTCGGCGACCGCGTCCGGGTCGAGGTCTCGCTCGACGACGCCCCGCGCGAGGTGGCGCTGCCTGCCGAGCTGGCCGATGCGCTCGCGAGGGCGCCAGATGCTGCCCAGTACTACGAGGGGCTGTCCTTCACGCACCGCAAGGAGTACGCGCGTTGGGTGAGTGAGGCCAAGCACGCGCAGACCCGGGCGTCCCGCGCGGCCAAGGCGGTCACCATGATGCGCGAAGGGATCCGCACACCGGGCTGAGACACCCGCCCTGGTTGGAGGTAAAAGCGACGACGGAGGTGATAGCGAGCGCAAGAGCGCACGGTTTCACCTCCGCGCTCGGTTTTACCTCCGCAGCAGAGTCGGCTAGAGGTGTAGGGGTGCGCTAGAGCGCACGGTTTCACCTCCACCACACGCTTTCCTCCAACCAGCCCAAGGTCAACCACACGCTTTCCTCCACCCGGCCCAAGGTCAACCACACGTTTACCTCCACCCGGCCCAAGGTCGGAGGTGATAGCGAGCGCTACAGCGCTCGTCTTCACCTCCACTGCTCGCTTTTACCTCCACCCGTATGCCGGGCGGGCGCGTAAGGTTCGCCCGTGACCACCGACGTCGTCGAGAAGAGCACCGGCAGTCTCCCGGAGCGCATCCGGGCTCACTGGCGCCAGCTGCCTCCCGAGCGCCGAACCCAGGTGGTCAGCTGGGCGTCGTTCGCGAACACCTGGGTCGGTGTCCGAGGGCTGACCCACTGGATCCGACATGGGCACGGCCCTCGCAGCGGGGGAATCACCCTAGGCGGCGAACACTTCCACCACTACAACCTCGGCATCCTGGGCTTGGAGACCATCGGGGCGGCCGCGATTTTCGGTAGCCAGCCGCGCCG
Organism: Dermatophilaceae bacterium; assembly: GCA_044867305.1. GTDB lineage: Bacteria > Actinomycetota > Actinomycetes > Actinomycetales > Dermatophilaceae > Phosphoribacter. The sequence goes on along the minus strand of JBIOUP010000288.1, from coordinate 24,237 downwards.
TCATCAGCTGCTCACCGCTGCGGGCTACGGACTGTCCACGGCCCTCATCATCGACGAGGCCGCCTTGCTGCTGGACCTCAAGGACGTCTACTGGGCCAAGCAGGGCCGCACGAGCGTCGACCTCGCCGTCGGGATCATCGCGCTGGGCGGACTGGCCGTCACCGGAGGGTCGTTCTGGAAGGCCGCTGCGCGGGAGATGCGCCGGGGGGTGGCGAGTCTGCATCTGGAGGGTGACGGGACATGAGCGACACGCTGGACTGGCCGCAGCAGCCGGTGGTGTTCGAGGTCAACACCGCCGTGTGGCTTGGGGAGGTGGCCGAACGGGCCTTCGCCCCAGTGACTCTCGCCGACGTGCCACCGAGCGAATGGGACGCGGTAGTGCCGGAAGGGATCACTGTCGTCTGGCTGATGGGTGTGTGGGCCCGCAGCGCTGCGGGACGGGAGATCGCGCTGGCGAATCCCGATCTGCGGGAGGCGTGGTCGGCGGCGCTGCCAGGTTGGTCCGCGCAGGATGTCGCCGGTTCGCCCTACTGTATCCGCGAGTACGAGCCTGACCTGGCCTTCGGCGGGTGGGCCGGCCTGGACGCCGCCCGCGAGCAACTGCGCCTGCGAGGCGCGCTGCTCATGGTCGACTGGGTGCCCAACCACGTCGGTCCGGACTCGCCCTGGCTGCGCCTGGCGCCAGACGCCTTCGTTCGCGGCGCCGACGAGGACGCGGACCGTGACCCCACGGCATACGTGCGCATCGGCGACGCGGTGTTCGCCCGAGGCAAGGACCCCTACTTCCCGCCGTGGGCGGACGTCGTGCAGGTGAACCCCTTCGCCTCGAGTCTGCGAAGGCTCGCCGTTGACCGGCTCACCAGGATCGCGGCGCACGCCGACGCGGTGCGCTGCGACATGGCCATGCTCATGCTCGACGACGTCGTGTCGGCGACGTGGGGCCAGCGGGCCGGGACGCCGCCGGAGCGGACCTACTGGACCGAGGTCATTTCCTCAGTGCGGGCATCGGACCCGGACTTCCGCTTCGTCGCCGAGGCCTACTGGGACCGCGAGTGGGACCTACAGCAGCTCGGCTTCGACTACTGCTACGACAAGCGGCTCTACGACCGGTTGCAGCAAGGTGGCGTCGGCGCGGTCGGGGGCCATCTGGATGCCGACCCGGCATACCAACAGCGGCTGGTCCGGTTCCTGGAGAACCACGACGAGCCACGGGCGGCTGCGACCTTCGCGCCGCCCGAGCGGGAGAAGGCATGTGCCGTGGCGATCGCCACCCTGCCGGGCCTGACGCTCTGGCACGAGGGCCAGCAGGACGGGCGCACCGTCTTTGTGCCGGTCTTCTTGCGCCGAAGGGTAACCGAGGCGCTCGACGCTCAGCTGGGCGGATGGTACCGCCGACTGTGGGCGGTGGCCCCGGCCGTGCGCGACGGGGTCTGGTCACGATGCGCGGTGACCGGCTGGCCGGACAACCGCAGCGCCGAGCGCCTCCTTGCGTGGACCTGGAGCCGGCCAGATGGGTTCACCCTCGTCGTGGTGAACCTGGGTTCGGAACCCGCGGACGGGATGGTCCAGCTGGCCGGCGCGGCAACCGCCGGCGGACGCTGGCGGCTGACCGACCTGCTCGAGGGGTCGGAGTACCTGCGCGACGGTGACGACATCGGCGCTCATGGCCTGTATGTCGCGCGCGCCGGTTGGCACGTGCACGTGTTGGCTGCGACCAGGGCGAGCGGCAGCGGCTGACACGCAAGGGGCCGCTGTGCAGATCGGTGGCCTGGGCGTTGGAACCCTCCTATGTGGGTGATGCGGCTGGATCTGCGGGGGCGGATGATCGGGTCCGCAATGCTGGCCCGAAGTCAGGTCATGGCGGCCTGCAGGAAGGGGTTGACCGGTCGTGGCAGTCAGTGCTGAACGGGAGCGGGTCAATGGTTTCGGCGGGCTCGAGGATGGGTTGAAGCAAGCTAGTCCCTGGTACCTCTGGGGGCCGTACCTAAGTGAGCGCCAGTGGGGCACAGTCCGCGAGGACTACAGCGAGAACGGTGAGGCGTGGTCGTACCTGCCTCATGAGCATGCGCGGTCGCGGGCCTACCGGTGGGGTGAGGACGGGCTGGCTGGGTTCTGTGACGTCGAGCAGCGGCTGTGTCTCGGTCTGGCGCTCTGGAACGGCCGCGACCCTATCCTGAAGGAGCGCGCCTTCGGGCTGACCGGCGCTGAGGGCAACCACGGGGAGGACGTCAAGGAGTACTGGTGGTACCTGGACGCCCTGCCCAGCCACGCGTGGAACCGGTGGCGCTACCACTACCCGCAAGCGGCGTTCCCCTACGCGGACCTGGTAGCCGAGAACGGGCGGCGCAGCAAGTACGACCCCGAGTACGAGCTGCTCGACACCGGCGCCTTCGACGAGGACCGGTACTGGATCACCGAGGTGTGGTACGCCAAGGACGAACCCACCGACGTGCTCATGACGATCGAGATCACCAACGCCGGCCCGCAAGCCGACACCCTGCACGTGCTGCCGACCGCCTGGTTCCGCAACACCTGGTCCTGGGATATCGACGCCCCCAAGCCGTCGATGACTGGGAGCCGCGCGGGCGGCACCGTCGCCATCGACCATCCGTTCCTCGGCGAGCTGGAGTGGCTCGCCGGTTCGGCTCCCGACGGGGCGCTCCCCCAGCCGCTGTTCTGCGACAACGAGACCAACGCGGCGCGACTCTTCGGCAGCCCCTCGACGACGCGCTACCCCAAGGACGGCATCAACGACCACGTCCTGCACGGAGCCGACACAGTCAACCCGGAACAAGAGGGCACCAAATCCGCCTTCTGGTACCGCGTGACGGTCGAGCCTGGCCAAACCGTGCAGCTTCGGCTGCGCCTGCGGTCGAAGCGGACCGCCGAGCTGACGAGCGATGAGCGATCCGCGGCCCTCGGCGGTGGGTTCGAGCGGGTCGTGCAGCAGCGCCGGGCCGAGGCCGACGAGTTCTACGCCGAGCTCACCCCGCCCCGGGCCAGCGACGACGAGGCCTTGGTGATGCGCCAGGCGTTCTCCGGGATGCTTTGGAGCAAGCAGCTGTACAACTACGACGTCAGTCGCTGGCTCGACGGCGACCCGACCCAGCCCACGCCACCGGCTGCCCGGCAGTACGGGCGCAACTCACGCTGGCGCAACTTCGACGCCTTCGACATCATGTCGATGCCGGACAAATGGGAGTACCCCTGGTTCGCGGCTTGGGATCTGGCGCTGCACTGCGTGACGTTGGCGCATGTGGACCCCGGCTTCGCCAAGTACCAGCTCATCCTGCTGTGCCGAGAGTGGTTCCAGCACCCCAACGGGGCGCTACCGGCATACGAGTGGGACTTCAACGACGTCAACCCGCCGGTGCAGGCGTGGGCGGCCCTGGAGGTCTTCGTGATCGATGGGGCGCGAGACTTCGACTTCCTGAGCCGGGTGTTCGACAAGCTGCTGATGAACTTCACCTGGTGGGTCAACCTCGAGGACGCGGGAGGGAACAACCTCTTCGAGGGTGGGTTCCTCGGGTTGGACAACATCGGCCCTATCGACCGTTCCCACCTGCCCGCCGGGGGAGTGCTCGAGCAGTCGGATGCCACTGGCTGGATGGCCTACTACGCCATCGCGATGGCCGGCATCGCCGGCGCGCTGCACTTTGGCGGCGGGCGGCCCGCGGCCGATCTCGTGCTCAAGTTCCTCGAGCACGTGGCCGCGATCAACGCCGCGATCGACCGGCACGCCATGTGGGACGAGGACGACGGCATGTACTACGACCAGCTTCTTTCAGGTGGGCGAGCGCCCGTGCCCGTCAAGGTGCGCTCCATGGTCGGGATCGTGCCGTTGCTGGCGGTCGCCATCATCGACGAAGAGCTGTTGGGCAAATCCCTCACGGTGGGCAAGAACTTCGCCGGCTGGCTGCGTCACCAGGGCTACCGCAAGCAGGAGAACCTGCAGGCGAGCGGACTGCTGCGCGGCCAGGAAGGCGAGCGGCGGCTGCTGCTCAGCGTGGCCGGCGTCGAGAGGCTCGGGAAGCTGTTCGCCAAGCTCTTCGACGAGGACGAGTTCCTGTCGCCCTACGGCCTGCGGGCCCTCTCGGCATACCATCGCGAGCATCCTTACCAGCTGCACCTCGACGGCTACACCGCGGCGATCGACTACGAGCCCGCCGAGTCCACGACGTCGATGTTCGGCGGGAACTCCAACTGGCGCGGCCCCTTGTGGTTCCCCCTCAACTACCTGCTGGTCAGCGCGCTCGAGCGATACCACCGGTTCTTCGGGGACGATCTCACTTTCGAATACCCCACCGGCAGCGGCAAACAGCTGTCCCTGGCGGACATCGGCCAGGACCTCGAGGATCGCCTGATATCGATCTTCCTCATCGGGCCTGATGGCAGGCGCCCGTGCTTTGGCTGGGTCGAGCGGCTGCAGACCGATCCGGCGTGGAAGGACAACCTGGTGTTCTCCGAGTACTTCCACGGAGACAACGGCGCCGGGCTCGGGGCGGCCCATCAGACCGGGTGGACCGGGCTGGTCGCTCACCTCATCCGGCACCGGCACGGTCAGGTGCGCTCCGTTGGCGATGCGATCAGGCAGCTACGGCCAGTTGAACCGGCCGAGTAGGCACGGCATGTCGAGTACCAACCGAGCGCCGCGCGCGGCCTCGACCCAGGGCATGGTCCTGCCGTTGGCGCTTGCGCAGTTCATCGCCAGCTTCGCCGCGACCAACATGAACGTGGCCATCAGCACGATCGCGGGCGACATCGGCACCACCGTCATCGGGATGCAGACCACCATCACGCTGTTCACCCTGACGATGGCCTCGCTCATGATCCCGGGCAGCAAGGTCACGGAGATCTGGGGCCGCAAGCGCTGCTTCGTCGTCGGTCTCGTCATCTACGGTGTGGGCGCCTTGCTGGCCGCCGTGACGCCAGGCCTCGGCCTGATGATCGTGGGGTACTCGCTCCTCGAGGGCATCGGCTCGGCGTTGTTGATCCCGCCCATCTATATCCTCGTCACGGTGGCGTTCCCTGACGTGCAGTCCCGGGCAAAGAACTTCGGGATCATCAGCGGTGCCGCCGGGTTGGGAGCAGCCGCAGGGCCGCTCATCGGTGGTGTGATCACCAGCTCGGTCAGCTGGCGGGCGTCCTTCCTGCTGCAGGTGCTCGTGGTGGCCTCGATCCTGCTGCTCTCGCGTCGCATCGCCGACCCGGGGATCACCGGTGAGAAGCCAGGGTTCGATGTGACGGGGGCGGTGCTTTCCGCGCTCGGTCTGCTCTTCGTGGTGCTGGGGATCCTGCAGTCCAGTACCTACGGGTGGCTCACCTCGCGCCAGGACTTCGCCATCGGGGGCACCGTACTCATTCCCCAAGGCGGCGTTTCCCCGGTGTGGCTGTTCGTCGGGATCGGTGTGCTCTTCCTCGTCTGGTTCTTCCTGCACATTCGGGCCACCGAGCGCAAGGGCGGCGAGCCGTTGCTGGGGCTTCGGATGTTCGGCAACCGGAGCGCGAACCTTGGTCTTGGCACGCAGAACATCCAGTGGCTGACCATGCAGGGTTCCTTCTTCGTGATGTCGGTCTTCTTGCAGCAGGGACAGGGCTTCAACGCAGTCCAGACCGGCTTGGCACTCACGCCGGCGACGATCGGGATTCTCGTCTCCTCAGCTGCCGCGGGACGGTTCGCGAGGCGGCATTCGCAGGGCTGGCTCATTCAGGTGGGGTTCGTCATCACGACCCTGGGCATGATCCTGCTGCTGCTCCTGTACCGCGAAGGCTCAGGCGTCGTGGTGTTCGTGCCGGGGCTGCTGCTCATGGGCATCGGAATCGGGGCGATGCTGACCTCATCGGTCAATGTCGTGCAGTCCAGCTTCCCCGAGAAGGACCAGGGCGACATCTCTGGCCTATCCCGCAGCGTCTCGAACCTGGGGTCCTCGCTTGGCACGGCGCTCGCCGGGTCGGCGCTGGTCGCCGCCTCCGTCCCCGGAGGCCGACCATTCGTACTATCCCTGTCGATCCTCGTGGCGTTCTCGTTGCTCGGGCTCGTCCTCGCGCTGCTGCTTCCGCGCCAGAGCGTGCCGGAGCACGGGGCTGGCTGAGCCGAAACTTGCCGGCCGCGGGACCAGGGTACCCGCGCGGGGTGGGGCTCTTTGGGACCGCGGGAGTAGGTGCCCGCGCAGCGTGATGTCGGCTCATGCCGCTGGGGCCCGGTCATGGGTGAGCGCCTCGTCGTAGCTGCCGGGGGCAGTGTCCCAGTGCACGCCGGTGGAGGTGACGCTGGCGGTGAGCCGGTCGCGGTGCACGATGCTGTGGTGCCGAGTGCACAGCAGCGCGGCGTTTGCGATGTTGGTCAAGCCTCCGTCGATCCAGTGCGTGACATGGTGCAGCTGCGTCCAGAACGCTGGGATGTCACAGCGTGGGAAGGTGCAGTGTCGGTCTCGCAGCAGCACGGAGCGGGCTTGCGCCGTGCTGAACAGCCGCTCGGTGCGACCCAGGTCGAGCCCCTCGCCCGCGCTGCCGAGCACGACCGGGATGATCCCGGCGTCGCAGGCGATCCGCCGCGCGGTGTCTGGGGCGAGCAGCGTGCCGTCTTCGGTGGTGCCTAGGACGGTGGCGGCGCCGACCCGCTCGATCAGGTCGCTTAGGGGCATGGTGAGGATGAGGCTGGCTTTGGCTCCGCCGGCCCCCATCCCCGCCAACGCGGCCTGGATCATCGCCGGATCGAACCGGTCCGGGTCGTCACTCGGCACATCGATGTCGGACCGGTCATCGCCCGGCGGGTCAGCGCCAGGCGGCGGGTCGCTGCCGGGTGCCTCGGGCCTGCGACGCTCACCGTGGAGCGGATCGGGTGGCGGGGGTTTGCCCTCGGCGCGGTCGACTGGTCGCGGGTCGGCCGGCGCGACGCTTGGGTCACCCTCGTCCGCCCAGCCGTTGCCGCGGTGTGGCGGGCTCTGCACGTGGTACGGCGCCGGACCAGCTTCGCCGTCGCTGTGGGCTTCGCCGGCGGGTCCTGCCGCGGCAGCGTCAGCAGGGACGGTGTCAGCGGTTGGGTGCCCGCCGAAGGCGCCGGCGGCCTTGGCGGCGGCGGTGACCCGCCGGCATTGCCGAGCAAGCTGGGCGTGCGTGACCTCCCGACGTGCCGCCATTGTCAACTCCAGCTCCGACGCTACTCACGCGGGCATCTTCGGATGAGTCAACGAATCGCTCGACGCGGGCATCTTGGGTGAGTCAAGGCATTGCTCGATCCCCCGGACTGCCCCGCGGAGCATCGGCTGGGATGCGACGTCAATCGCGGCCAGGCCAGAGCCGTTGAACGGGTATGCAGCGCTCTCCAGCCGCCTGCGACGTGCGGGCATAAGTCGAACATCGGGGGCCGGGCCGCTCGTTGTGCAGCCTCCCGTTCGGGCGTCCAGGCCGCAGGCCCCCCACCCCGGCCGAGCGCATCGCGTCTAGCGTCTGCGCGCCGGCCGGTTGGGCAGGTCGGTCTGCAACCCCACTGTGTCGTGGGACTCCTGCAGCCATCTGCGCAGCTCCTCGTCCAGGTCCGCCTCAGCGACGATGCGGACCTCATGCATGCGCCACCGTGGCCCGTAGTCGACCGTGTTGCTGATCCGAGCGCTGTCCAGCCAGCGATGCAGCGCGAAGTTCGCAATGAACCCACGCGCCCGCGGTTGCAGCCCGGCGAAGCGAACCCGGGCCACCGCAACCAGGCGCGTCTTCTGCGGCAGCACCTGAACGTCGCCCAACGAGTGCAGCAGGGCGACGTGGGCACGAGCGAGCCGCAGAGTCTCTGGTGTGCACCGCGCGAAAAGGGCCTCCAGGGTGAACTGGCCGCACGAGTGCCACAGGTTTCGGCTGACCAGTCGTGCCCCGCAATGCGGACAGACCCACAGGGGTTGCCCGGGCGCACCGGCGGCCTCCTCCATGGCCTCCTCGCTGTTTGCCGGCCAGGCCAGGGCGGCGTGGCCGAGGGCCTCCCAGCGTAGAACCGCTTGCGAGCCTGCGCAGCCCCTGGGACGCTCGACCCGGACGACGGCCCGAAGCGCAACGAGAGGTACGACGAAAGGCTCGACAGCGCACCAAACGCGCTGGACTCATCGACGCAGGAAGGGGAGCCGGTGGCGGGTTTGGCCGATCGGGTCGCGTTGGTCACCGGCGGGGCCGGTGGGATCGGAGGGGCCGTCGCCGTTCGGCTGGCACACGACGGGGCGGCCGTCCTCGTGACCGACATCGATGAGCAGGCGGGAGCATCGGTGGCGACCGGCATACGGGAGGCTGGGGGACAAGCACTCTACCGGCAGCTGGATGTGACCGACGAAGCCGACTGGGCCGCTGCTGTGGACGCGGCGACCGGGCAGCTCGGGGGCCTGGACGTACTGGTCAACAACGCCGGCGTCGGCGATCTGGAGGTCATCGAGAACACCTCCCTGTCGGTCTATGAACGCACGATCGCCGTCACCCAGACCAGCGTGTTCCTCGGCATGCGGAGCGCTGCGGCGGCTCTGAAGGCGTCCGGCCGGGGAAGTGTCGTCAACATCAGCTCCATCTTCGGCGCCATCGGCGGCTTCGGCGCTTCCCCGGCATACCACGCCGCGAAGGGAGCGGTTCGCCTGCTCACCAAGAGCACTGCGCTGCACTGGGCGACCGAGGGGGTGCGGGTGAACTCAGTGCACCCCGGCTTCATCGACACGCCGATGATCGCCCAGGCCAGAGGCACCGACGCGGAGCGACGGATGCTCTCGTGGACGCCCATGGGCCGGCTCGGTCGACCTGAGGAGGTGGCGGCGGTGGTGGCGTTCCTGGCTGGTGACGAGGCCTCGTACGTGACCGGAGCCGAGTTCTACGTCGATGGTGGCTACACGGCCCGTTGAGGCGTATGCCGGTGCGAGACGTTCCCGCTCACGGGCAGGGGCGCTCCTGCTCAGGGAACGGGCGTCCCGGCGGGGCGACGAGACCGTTCTCGTAGGCGTAGATCACCAGATGCACCCGATCTGGCGCGTCGAGCTTGGCGAGCAGGTGACCGACATGGGTCTTGACACTGCTTTCCGCCAGGTGCAGCTCACCCGCGATCTGGGCGTTCGTCGCACCGCGAGCCACGAGCCGAAGCACCGCGTGCTCGCGTGGGGTGAGGACCGGACCGTCGTTCGTCGGAAGGGTGGGCAGGAACCGGGCGAACCGCTCGAGGACTCGCCGGGTGACCCCGGGGGTCAGCAGCGCGTCGCCGGCGGCGACCACCCGGACGGCCTGGATGAGCTCCTCCATGGTGACGTCCTTGAAGAGGAAGCCGCTAGCGCCGGCACTGAGCGCGGCGAAGATGTACTCATCCAGGTCGAAGCTGGTCAGCACGATCACCCGGGTCGCTGACGGCTGCGGGCCGTGGACGATGCGCCGAGTCGCCTCGACCCCGTCCACCAGGGGCATCCGCACGTCGAGCAGTGCGACGTCCGGGTGCAGCTGGTAGACCAGGTCCACCGCCCGACGACCGTCCGCTGCCTCCGCCACGACCTGGATATCGGGCTCACCCGTCAGGCAGTTGCGCAGTGCGCTGCGCATCAGCGGTTGGTCGTCAGCGATCAGGACGCGAAGTGTCATGCGTTGTCCCCCAGCGCCAGCGGCACCGCAGCAGTGACCGCAAACCCGCCGTCCGGCTGGCGTGACGCGCTCATCGACCCACCCAGCAGGGCCACCCGCTGGCGCATCCCAGTGAGACCGTTTCCTGGGGACGCCGTCGGTGTCCCGCGGCCACCGGAGTCCCGGACGGTCAGGCTCAGCTCGTCGGAGCCGAAGTCAACGAACACTCGCACCTGCGAACCCGCCGCGTGCTTCATGGCGTTCGTCAGCGCTTCCTGGACAATCCGGTAGGCGTTCAGCTCGACCACTGCCGAGAGGGGGCGCCGGTCGCCGGTGACCGTCAGTGTCACCTCGACACCAGCAGCGCCGACCTTGGCTACCAGGCTCTCGAGCGAGTCAGTCAGCGATGGGCGCTCGGTGGGCCGTTCATCGTCAGCCGACTGAAGGACGCCGAACAGGCGGCGCATGTCGTGCAAGCTCTCCCGGCCGATAGCCTCGATCTCCCTCAAGGCTCCTGCCTGGCCCGGGCCTGCGGCGCGTGCTGCGTTGGCGGCCTGCGCCACGATGAGGCTGACATTGCTCGCGACGTCGTCGTGCAGCTCCCGGGCGATGGTCGCCCGCTCTCTTGCCGCCGCGAGCTCGGTCAAGGTCGCCTGCTCTGCGGCCAGCTGCTGGGCTTGCTCCTCAAGCAGCCGGGCGCGCTCTTCGAAAAGCGCCGAGCGCGCTTGCCGTAGCCGTACCCCCCGGCCGAGAGCGCCCGCGGTGACGACCGCTACGACTTCGCTGAGTGACTCGTCCTCGGCGGCCGGACTGACGACCCAGGAGGTAGCGCCCATGATGACGGCCACCGCCACCATGGCGATGGCTGAGCGCGCCAACGGCCACCTCTGCCCGACGGTGTAGATGGCGACACACACGGCATACGGCAGTGGCATGCCGGGATAGTGCTCAGCGGAGGCCGCGACCGAGGATGCCACGCAGACCGCCAGGACGGCGCCTGGAGCGTTGCGACGCCAGGCGAGGGCCAGGCAGCCCACCAGTACCTGCGCGGCACCAACGAGATCCGGACTCGCGTAGTGAGCCGGGCCGTCGCCTGTCTCAAACGACAAGGTCGCCCGCTCCATGAAGCTGACAAGCGACAAGACCGCGACGAGCAAGACCAGCCAGATGTCCGGCGCATGAATGTGCCACGGCCCGGGCCGACGAACTCGCGCGGCGGGCCCCGAACCGGCACGGGCCGAGTCGCGATAGTTCTTGCCCCCGGCGTGCGAGGTCCACGAACGCGCCGCAGGGTGGAGGACGGCATCACCCCGCAGGGCATGCACATCCTCCCCAAGTACCCGTCGCCCCCACAGAAGGGCGCCCTCAAGTAAGTCCCTGAGGTGGACGCCCACCGAGATCACCCCTCACTAACCTCCACAACAACATACGTCTCGGCCGGCATCAGGGGGGTTCGAATGCGCCTATTCCGCTCTCGCATTGATCTGCATAAAACCGGTCTCAGAAGTATGAGCAGCCTCGGCATGGATGGATACGCCCGATGAGCTGGGGGGTGCCGGGGGTCAACCCCAGGGTGGGCCGCCTGGGAATCGCCATGGCGATCGGAATCTTGATTCTCGGTGTCGTCCAGCTGCGCAGCGCCAAGGTCGACTTCCTCCCGGAGTTCATGCCGCCTTCCGTGCAAGTGCAGACTGAGGCTCTTGGCCTCTCCGCCGCCGAGGTCGAGCAGCTCGTCACCGTTCCGCTCGAGCAGGACCTGCTCAACGGCGTGCCATGGCTCGACCGGATCCATTCGCGGTCGCAACCGGGTCTGTCCGCGATCGACATCGTCTTTGAACCCGGCACCGACATCTACGCAGCGCGCCAGATGGTTCAGGAGCGGCTCACTCAGGCGCACGCGCTGCCCAATGTCGGCAGCCCGCCGATCATGGTGGAGCCGCTTGCCTCAGTGAGTCGCGTCGCCATGATCGGGCTCAAGTCCACGACGGTGCCCCTCATCGACATGTCCGTGCTGGCCAGGTGGAAGGTACGCCCGAAGCTCATGGGCGTCCCGGGGGTGGCCAACGTCTCGATCTACGGCCTGCGCGACCGCCAGCTGCAGGTACAGGTGGACCCCGAACAGCTCAAGAGCAAGGACGTCACCCTGACCCAAGTCATCGAGACGACCGGCAACGCGCTGTGGGTCTCTCCGCTCACCTTCGTCGAGGCGTCAACACCGGGGACGGGTGGCTTCGTCGAGGGATCGAACCAGCGTCTGGCGGTCCAGCACGTCCTGCCGATTACGACCGCCGAAAGTCTGGGTCAGGTGTCGATCGAGGGCACGCAGACGCCGACGAAGCTCGCCGATGTGACCCAGGTCATCGAGGACCACCAGCCACTGATCGGGGACGCGGTCAGCACCGAACCCACGCTCTTCCTGGTCATTCAGAAGTTCCCTGAGGCGGACACCGGCGCCGTGACCAAGGCGGTCGAGGAGGCTATGGCCAGCCTCGAGCCCGGGCTCGGCGGCATCGACGTGGATACGTCGGTCTACCGTCCTGCGACGTTCATCGACAACGCCCGGTATGCCGTCGGGCTGGCCGGTGGCCTCGGCCTGGTGGTGCTGTTGCTGGCTGCGCTTCTGCTGTTCTGGTCATGGCGGGCCGCGCTGGTCATCGGGTCCGGGGTCGTGGTCACCACCGTGACCACGCTGTACCTGCTGTACCTCGCCGGCACGACGCTGACGACCATGACGCTCGCCGGGCTGGTCGCGGCGCTCACCCTTGTCATCGGGGTGCTCGCAGGTGACATCGACAGCGTCCGGCTCGGGTTGCGATCTTCCACGACTGCTGAACCCCCGACCCCGGTCGGCGAAGTGATCGGCGAAGTCCTGGGCCGCACCCAACGCACCGCTGCCGTGGTCTTCCTGGTGGGCGCGCTGACGATGGCACCTGTGCTGGTGCTCGACCCCGTGTCAACGGCTTTCAGCAAACCGATGGCCATGGCGTTCGTCCTCGCCCTCGTGGTCGCCATGGCGGTCGGGCTGGTTCTGACCCCCGCTCTGTTGGTTGTGGTGCTGCGTGGCCGACGCCCAGCTGCCCGGGAGGTGGCGCCGCTCCGCTGGCTGACGAACGGGTTCGGTTACCTGAGCGTCCGGTTCGCGACGGCCCGGACGCTCGTCTGGGCTGGGGTGGGCGTCTTGGTCGTGGGGGCGCTCGCCGCCGTCCCCCAGCTGTCCACGCGCTCGTTCGTCCCCGCTGCGCGAGATGTCAACCTGCTCATGCATGTCGATACTCAGCAGGGGACCTCGCTGACCGAGATGAACCGCGTCATCGGGCTGTTGTCGAAGGACGTGCGAGACATCGCCGGCGTCAGCAGCGTCGGTGCGCACGTCGGCCGGGCCGTGACATCTGACCAGCTGGGGGACGTAAACGCCGGCGAAGTGTGGATCACCCTCGACGACTCCACGGACTACGCGAAGGCTCGCGCCAACATCGAGCAGGCTGCGGCTCGGTACCCGGGAATCCGCACCGACCTGCTGACCTACTCGTCGGACCGGATCGCTGAGGTGGAGTCCGCGGCCGGCCATGACGTGGTGGTACGCGTCTTCGGCCAGGACTTCGAGGCGTTGCAGAAGACTGCAGACAGGGTGACCGACGCGATGTCGTCGGTGACCGACGTTCGCCAGGCCCACGTCGTGCCCATTGCCATGCAGCCCACGATCAAGGTCGAGGTAGACCTGCCCGCTGCCCAGCACTACGGGCTGCGACCGGGGGACGTGCGCCGGGAGGCAACGACCCTGGCATCCGGTCTGACGGTGGGAAACCTCTACGAGCAGGCCAAGGTCTTCGACGTCGTCGTCCTCGGCGGACCGAACGCGCGGCATGACCTCACCGCGCTGGAAGGCATAAAGATCGACACCCCATCGGGGGAGCAGGTCCGACTCGGCGACGTCGCCAAGGTCAGCGTTGGCACCGAGCCGGCCTCGATCGTCCACAACGCGGTCATGCGCAGTGTCGATGTCGTGGCAGACATCAGCGGACGCGACGCGCACGCCGTCGTGGCCGACGTCCAAGCCGCCGTGGGCTCGGTGCCGATGCCGTCCGAGGCGCATCTGCAGGTGCTCAGCCCTGCCGCCGACCAGCAGGCCGACCAGCGCCGGCTCACCATCGTGTCCCTCGCCGCACTGATCGGGATCATCCTCATCCTCCAGGCGGCGACCGGACGCTGGCGGCACGCCGCTGCCCTCGTCCTGCTCGCGCCCCTGGGTGCAGTCGGCGCGGTTCTGCTGGCCCCAATCGCTGGCGGGCTCGGGTCGGCCGGACCCCTTCTGGCGGCCTTCAGCGCAACCATCCTGACCTTGCTGGGCGGGCTGACCTTCGCCCGCGGAAGCTATGCGTCGACAACGGACTCGCCACGGCAGGCCCTCGCCGAGGCGGCCCGGTCGCGAGCGGTGCCGGTCACCCGCGCGGCGCTGCTTATCGCTCTGGCCTTCCTCCCTGCCGTCGTGCTGGGCAACCGGTCTGGCTCCGAGCTGGTGTGGCCCTACGCGACGACCCTTCTCGGCGGTCTCGTGTCGAGCGTCTTCGTCGTCCTATGTCTCGTCCCTGCGCTGTGTGGTCTCCAGAAAGAAGCCGACCGATGAGCAAGAGCACCCGCGTCATGCTGCTGGCCCTGGGGCTGGCCCTCAGCCCGGCAGTGGCCGCCTGCGAGCGCGCCACCCCCGCCGAGACCGGCGAAGCGCCGGCCCAGGTCGAGGAGATTCCCGGCTCGGAGGTCAAGAAGGTCATCTTCACCGAGGATGCCGCTGCGGCCATCGGGGTCGAGACCGCCCCCGTCGCCCAAGGCGAGGGTGGCGGCCAGCTGACCGTGCCGTACGGCGCCGTCATCTACTACGTCGACGGTTCCACGTGGACCTACACCGAGCCGGGCGAACGCGAGTTCGTCCGCGTCCCGATCAAGGTGGAGTCGATTGCTGGCGACATCGCCATCCTGACCGATGGCCCGCCTGTCGGCACCCCCGTCGTCGTTGTCGGCGCCCCAGAGGTGCTCGGGGCCGAGCTCGAGATCGACGGCGAACAATGACACAGCGTTTGACCCAAGGGCGGGGGGTCATGCGCTGGATCGTCCGGACGAGCCTCAACCTGCGCTTCCTCGTGGTCGCCGTCGCGGTGGCTCTCATGGTCGTCGGAGTCACGTCGCTGCCGCACATGCGGGTCGACGTGTTCCCGGAGTTCGCGCCACCGCGGGTGGTCATCCAAACCGCGTGCGTCGGGTTATCGACCTCCGACGTCGAGGAGCTCGTGACGGTGCCGCTCGAGCAAGGGCTCAACGGGCTGCAGGGCCTGGAGGACATGCGCTCCAGGTCGGTGCCTCAGCTGTCCTCCATCGAGCTGCTGTTCTCGCCCAGCACGGACCTGCTGCACGCCCGCCAGCTCGTGCAGGAGCGGCTAGGGATCGTGTCGCCGACACTGCCAACGTGGGCGGCACCGCCCATCATGCTGGCCCCGGTGTCCGCCACCGGCCGGGCCATGCAGATCGGGATGACGTCCACCAGCCACTCGCTCATCGAGATGTCGATGAGCGCCTACTGGACGATCCGAGCCCGCTTGCTGCAGGTGCCCGGGGTGGCCAACGTGGCTATCTGGAACGAGCGGCTGCAGATGATGACCGTGCAGGTCGAGCCGGACAAGCTCGCAGAGCACAACGTCACGCTCGATCAGGTCATGGAAACCACGTCCGATGCCGTCGACTCAGGTCTGCTTCGGTTCTCCTCTGGCAGTGTCATCGGCACCGGTGGGGTCATCGACTCGCCGAACCAGCGACTGCCGATCCAGAACGTCCTGCCGATCATCACGCCAGCAGACCTGGCCAAAGTGCCGATCAAGCCCCGAGCCAAGGTCCCCGCCCATCCTGCTGCGACGGCGGCCGGCGCGGAGACCCCGCCGACCAGTGCGGAGAGCCCGCCGAGCAGTGCGGAAAGCCCGCCGACCAGTGCGGAGAACCCGCCAGCTGACAGCGGCGAGAACGCCCCAGCCGACACCGCTGAGGCCCCCCCGGCGGGGACAACTGAGAGTGCCCCGGCGAACCCGCCCACTCCCACGCTCGGCGACCTCGCCGTTGTGGCGCAGGAGCATCAGCCCCTCATCGGGGACGCGGTGATCAACTCCGAGCCCGGCATACTCCTCGTCGTCGAGAAGCTGCCGTGGGCTAACACCATCGAGCTGACCGACGGGGTCGAGAAGGCCATCGCTGAGCTGCAGCCCGGGTTGCCCGACGTCGACTTCGACACGCACGTCTTCCAACAGGCCGACTTCGTCAAGCTCGCCATCTCGAACCTCTCCCAGGCGCTCGTCCTCGGCTTTCTCCTGGTCGTCGTCATCCTCATGCTCTTCCTCTTCGAGTGGCGGGTGGCGCTGATCAGCCTGCTGACCATCCCGCTCTCACTCATGGCCACGCTGCTTGTCCTGGACTGGCGCGGCGCCACCATCAACACGATGACCCTCGCCGGGCTGGTCATCGCTCTGGGGGCTGTTGTCGACGACGCCATCATCGATGCGGAGAACATCGTGCGGCGGCTGCGCGAGTCGCGCCTCTCGGGCAGCACGGAGTCGACGGCCTCGGTCATCCTGAACGCCTCGCTCGAGGTGCGCAGCCCGATTGTCTACGCGACGCTCATCATCGTCGCCGCGTCCATCCCCGTGTTCCTGCTCACCGGTCTGACCGGGGCGTTCTTCCAGCCGCTCGCCGTGTCGTACACCCTGGCCATCGTGGCCTCGATGGCCGTAGCGCTGACGCTCACGCCGGCGCTGTGCCTCATCCTGCTGCACAAGACCCCGATCGAACGGCGCACCTCCCCGGTGGTGCGCTGGTTGCAGCGCGGGTACACGGCGGTGCTGCGCCGGATCGCCACGAGGCCAAGGCCCGTGTATGCCGTGACGGCCCTGGTCACGCTCGTCGGCTTGCTTGTCGGAGCAGGCCTCGGCCAGAGCTTGTTCCCGGCCTTCCAGGAGCGCGACTTTCTCATGCACTGGGTTGGGGTGCCGAGCACGTCGGACGCCGAGACGGTGCGCACGACGACGGCCGTATCGAACGAGGTCAGGGCGATACCAGGCGTGCGCAGCTTCGGCGCACACATCGGTCAGGCCCTGCTTGGTGAGGAGGTCTTCGGAGTCAACTTCGGCGAGAACTGGATCAGCCTGGAACCGGACGCCGACTACGTGGAGGTCCGGGAACAGATCGACGCGGTTGCCGCCAAGTACCCCGGCCTCTTCGCGGAGGTCCAGACCTACCTCGACGAGCGGGTCGAGGAGGTGCTCACCGGAGGCAAGGAGCCCATCATCGTCCGCGTGTACGGCGAGGACCTGGAGCAGCTGCGTGACAAGTCGGAGGAGATCCTCGGCCTGCTCGAGCAGATCGATGGGGTCAAGGATGCCCACACCGACATCTCCCAGGACGTCCCGCAGGTGGAGGTCGAGGTCAACCTGGAAGCAGCCGAGCAGTACGGGCTCAAGCCCGGGGATGTCCGCCGGGCCGCTGCGACACTCGTGGCCGGCGAGGAGGTCGGCGACATCTTCCGGGCTGGGCGAGCCTACGACGTCGTGGTATGGAGCACTCCCGAGAGCCGCAGCGACGTCACCAAGCTCGAGCAGCTGCCGATCGACACGCCGTCGGGGCAGAAGGTGAAGCTCAAGGACGTCGCCAGGGTCGAGGTTGCCCCGAACCCCAATGCCATTGAACGCCAAGGCGACTCGCGCAGGCTCGACGTGGGCGCCTCGGTCGAGGGTCGCGACCTCGGCTCAGTCGTCAACGAGCTCAACGACAAGCTCAGGGGGGTGAGCTTCCAGCGCGGCTACCATGCAGAGATCCTCGGTGAGTACAACGAGCGCCAAGCGGCGCAGAGCCGGCTGCTCACGTCATCGATCATCGCCGGCGTGCTCATCCTGTTGCTGCTGCAGACCTCGTTCCGCAGCTGGCGCCTGGCCACCCTCGTGTTCCTCACCCTGCCGATGGCCCTCGTCGGGGGGGTGCTCGCCGCGTGGCTCGCCGGCGGGATCCTGTCTCTGGGCTCGCTCGTCGGGTTCTTCACCGTCTTTGGGATCGCGGCCCGCAACGGCATCCTGCTCATCAACCACTGCCAGCACCTCGAGCAGGTGGAGGGTATGCCGTTCGGTCTGGATCTGGTCATCCGTGGCGCCAAGGAACGCCTCGCTCCGATCCTCATGACAACGCTCGCGACCGGGCTGGCCCTGGTGCCGCTCGTCGTCCTCGGCCAGCGTCCTGGCCACGAGATCGAGCACCCGCTGGCGGTGGTCATTCTGGGCGGCCTGGTGACGTCCACCCTGCTGAGCCTGTTCGTCGTTCCCTCGCTGTACCTGCGCTTTCACCGGCCTGTGCAGGAGCGGGCCACCTCATCCGAACCGGAAGGAGCTCCTTATGCGTCCTGACCGACGCCTACGCGCCGCGGCGACCGGCATACTCGCCTCTGCATTGCTGCTGGTCCCGGCTGCGAACCAGTCCAGCGCAGCGAACGCGCCCTCGTTCCCGCACCCGTTGGATACCGACTCGCGGTTCTTCCCGCTCACCCCGGGGACCCGCTACGTCTACGAAGGCACGGTCACCGACGAGGAGGGCACGCGCCGGCACCGCATCGTGTTCACGGTCACGGACTTGGTGAAGCGAGTGGACGGCATCAACAGCAGGGTCATCCTCGACCTGGACTACGACGCGGGCGTGCTCTCCGAGGCCGAGCTGGCCTTCTTCGCCCAGGACTCCGAGGAGAACGTCTACACCCGCGGCGAATACCCTGAGGAGTACGAGGAGGGCGACTTCGTTGGTGCACCGAGCACGTGGATCAGCGGCCAGCGGCGGGCGAAAGCCGGCATTCTCGTGCCCGGGCATCCCAAGGCGGGCACGCCCTCCTTCTCCCAGGGCAGCGCACCCGCGGTGGAGTTCAACGACGTGGGGCAGGTCGTGGCAACGGGCCTGCGGGTCTGCGTGCCGACCGGCTGCTACGCCGATGTGGCCAAGATCCAGGAGTTCGACCCCAACGCTCCAGAAGACGGCAAGCAGCTGAAGTTCTACGCACCGAACGTGGGACTGGTGAAGATCGGGGCGCGAGGCGGCGACTCCCAGGAGTCCATGGAGCTGGTATCCATGACGACGCTCGGGCCGGCGGCCTTGACGGAGGTCCGAGAGGAGGCCCTGAAGCTGGACCGGCGTGCCTTCCGAATCTCGAACGACTACAACGCGACCTCGCCGGCACACGTCCAAGACTGATCTCGCGGGCTGATTCGGCTATGGGGGCCGACCAGTGGTCAACAAATCCGTCAGGGGGTAACGTTCAGCGCGTTTCCCCTTCCAACGCCCATTTCGGGTCGCCGTGGGACAGGAGTGCGGCATGGGCGCTCGTGCGCGCAGCGATCTCGCCACCCGATGGGCCCTTGCGCCAGCGGTAGCGGTAGCCACCATCTTGGCTGTCACTGTGTCGGGCTGCACGGACGGTGCGCCCGCCGCGTCAGCCAGCCCTGGGTCAAGCACGACCGCGACTGGTGGCGCCGCCCTGGTCACCACCGCTCCCAACGCCTACTCCGCCATCACGGTTCCGGAGTCCCAGGTGCAGGCAGCCGTCGGCGCCGTCGATGGCTTGGCCCAAGCAATGATGGGCAAGGCCCAGCCCCCCGGGATGGCGGTTGCCGTCGTGTACAAGGGAAAGCAGGTGTACGGCAAGGGTTTCGGCGTCCGAAAGGTCGGCGAACCGGCGACGGTCGACGCCGACACGGTGTTCCAGCTGGCCTCGGTTTCCAAGTCCGTGGGTGCGACGGTGGTTGCCCACGAAGTGGGCGCCAAGACCGTCGCCTGGGACGCCCCGGCTGCGCAGAACCTGCCCACCTTCAAGGTTGCCGATCCGTACGCGAGCAGCCATGCGACAGTCGGAGACCTCTACGCGCACCGCTCCGGGTTGCCCGACCACGCCGGGGACCTGCTCGAGGACATCGGCTACTCGCGGGAGCAGATCCTCGACCGGCTCGCCCTTCTGTCGCTCGATTCGTTCCGCGCCAGCTACCACTACACGAACTTCGGGCTGACGGCGGCGGCTGAGTCCGTCGCGCGGGCGGCGGGGACCGACTGGGCGACGCTTTCCGAGCGTGCCATCTACGCTCCCCTCGGCATGACCAGCACCAGCTCACGCTTCGCTGAGTATGCCGGGCGCGCGAACCGGGCCTGGACGCACACCAAGGTCAACGGGTCCTGGCAGGCGGCCGTGGTCCGAGACGCCGATGCCCAGTCGCCCGCCGGAGGCGTCAGCTCCTCGGTCAACGACCTGGCCAAGTGGATGGCGATGGTGCTCAGCAGCGGCAAAGACGCACAGGGCCAACAGCTGGTCACACCCGAGGCCCTCGTGCCCGCCATCACCCCCCAAGCCGTTGCGAACCCAGTTGCCCAGGCGGGCGCCCGAACCGGGTTCTACGGCTACGGCTTCAACAACGGCGTGCAGCCCTCGGCGATGACCAGCGTGGCGCACTCGGGTGCGTTCAACGCCGGAGCCGGTACCAACTTCGTGATGCTCCCGGCCCTCGACATCGGCATCGTCACTCTCACCAACGGGTCGCCGTTCGGTGCCGCAGAGGCGCTGAACCAGGAGTTCCTCGACCTCGTCCAGTACGGGCGGGCCACGTTCGACTGGTGGAACCTCTACCGCACCGCGCTGGAGGGCATCGCGAAACCGACCGGCAAGTACGTGGGGCAGACCCCGCCGCCCTCCCCAACGCCTGCGGGCTCGAACGCCGCCTACACCGGCACCTACCGAAACGCCTACTTCGGCGACGTACAGGTCGTGGAAGAGAACGGCGGGCTCGCCCTGCGCATCGGCCCGAAGAACCTCACCTGGCCGCTGAAGCATTGGGACAAGGACGTGTTCGTCTTCGAACCAACCGGCGAGATGGCCAACCCCGGCACCGTGTCAGGCGCGACCTTCACCCGCAACACCGCAGCAGCAACGTCCATCGACATCGAGTACTACGACGAGACCGGGTACGGCAGCTTCACCCGGGGGTAGCTCGGCAACGACGGGTCAGCCCGATGGGCTACTTGGCCTTGACCGAACGCTTGGCGGCGGCGCGCGCGCTGCCGAGGACGCTGTCGGAGTCGCCGAGGATCGTGCGAGCCATGGCCGCCTCTCGTTCGCCCAGCACGCCGAAGGTGAAGGTGTCCTCGTGGGACGCACGCGCCTGCCGGCTGACCTTGGCGATGACCTGACGGGCCACGATGCTGTCCTGGTACTCCCCGAGTGTGTCCTGCAGCTCGGTCCATACCTCAGTGCGTTTGCTTGCGCCACGAACCACATCCGCGGCCGCCTCCGCGGCATACCGGGCCGCCTTGATCCGCTTGCGCACGTCGTGGAGAGCCTCGTCGCGGGCGGCCGGGTCTTCAGCGCGCAACGCCGTTTCCACCGCCCGGCTTACCGCCTTGGCCGCCTTGCGAACCAGGCGCGGGATCTGTTGCTCGGCGGGTTCGTGCGCCGCGGGCTGCCAGGGGGGGTCGATGAGCAGCGCGGTCAGCGCGGCCATGAGCCGCTCGTAACGCGGCCCGTCCAGCGCGGCGACCAACCTGCTGTGGGCTCGCTCGTGCTCGGCTCGCAGGTGATCCTGCAGACGTCGCACAGACGAGCTGACCACGAGCTCGGGTTCCAGCTGCTTGGCCATCGACTCGAAGCGCCGCAGCAGCACCTCCGCGTCTCTCGGGGCGCCCAGGATGGCGGTCAACCACCGCACCTCCCGCCGCAGCGGGTCGGTGACGGTCCGGTCCAGCAGCGGCCGGAAAGTGCGTAGCGCGCTGCGCAGTCGGCGGGTGGCAACGCGTGACTTGTGAACTGCGTCCGGTTGGTCGGCGCGGACGTTCGCCTCCATCCACTGCAGCACGCCCACCTGCGCAGCGAGGTACTTCAGCACGACCTCCTCGGCCCGCAGCGGCGCAGGACTGCGCAGCGCGCTGAGGGCGTCACCCAAGGCGCGACCGAGCTTCGACTGGCTCGGCGAGACGCGCAGACCGTTGGCGACGAGCACCTGCGTCAGTTCGTCCAGAAGGCCCGGCGCTCCCTCGACCAGCTCGACCTCGATCTCGCGCCAGCGGTAGATGCGCTCCCCGAAGAGATACACCGTTGCCTCGACAGTGTCGTCGGCAACGGCGGCGAGCTCCTTGCCGTTCGCGTCCCAGAGCCGTCGCTCGGTACGCCGGGTGCGCAGCGTCGCCACGCGCAGCAACGCCACCGGCGCGGCGATGTCAGACAGCTCGGCCCGGAACGCCTCGGGTACCCGAACGGCAGAGGAGCCCAGCGGTTGCGTCATCTCCAGTCGCGAGCCGTCCTCACGTGGCTTCTTCAGATGCCATCCGGCGTCGTGTCCGCCGACTCTGCGGCGCAGGGTGCGCTTTGCCTGCAGCAGGTCCAAGTCGAGGGTGTCCAAATACGTTGCAGTCTGGGTGAACTGGCGAGCCGCATCCACCCGAGCGACCCCGCCGACGCCCTCGAGCCGGGGCAACGTCCAGCGTCGGGGCACGTCGAAGGTCCGCTCCGCTTCGACGTGGGCTTGCTCGGATGGCCCGCTGACATCGACCGTCGGTTCGTCCGCTACGGTCGAATCCACTGTCACTTCGGGCTCCCTTGGTCGATGCCGCGCGGCTACGGACCAAGGTTACGGCTACTGCGGCCACCCTGAGGGTTCCTGGCCCAACGGGGCGCTCGCTTGGGTCAGTTGTGTAAGACGGCAGCACCGTCGAAGCGCCCGTGCTTCAGGTCGGAGAGGGCCCCCGGCGCCTCGGCCATCGGGAACGGGTGCGTGGTGGCTCGTATGCCGTGTCGCTGCGCCAAGGTGAGGAACGCCTCGCCATCCGCGCGCGTGTTGGCAGTGACACTGCGCAGCCGTCGCTCTTGGAACAGATGCTCGGCGTAGCGCAGCTGCGGGATGTCGGACAGCCAGATGCCGGCGATGGCGAGTGTCGCCCCCCGGTCGAGTGCGGCGAGCGCCACCGGCACCAGCTCGCCGGCCGGGGCGAAGAGGATGGCGCCGTCGAGGGGCTCCGGCGGCGCATCGGTCGCCCCGGCAACGGAGTCGACCCCAAGGCGCTGCGCGAGGTCGCGGTTGGACTCGCCGCGGGTGAGGACGTGGACGCGCAGCCCCTCGCGCAGCGCCAGCTGTGCGGTCAGGTGGGCGCTCCCGCCGAACCCGTAGATGCCCAGCCGCCCCCCGGCCGGGACGGCCGCGCAGCGCAGGGCGCGGTACCCGATGATCCCGGCACACAGCAGCGGCGCCGCCTGCTCGTCGGACAAGCCGTCAGGCAGCACGTAGGCGAACGCTTCGTCGACGAGGCAGGAGTCGGCATACCCGCCGTCGCAGTCCCACCCCGTGAACCTCGGCTCAAGACAGAGGTTCTCGGCACCGCGTCGGCAGAAGCGACAGGACCCGTCGCTGCCGGCCAGCCAGGCGACACCGACTCGGTCGCCCACCTGGAACCGGCTCGTCGCCTCGCCGACCTGGTCCACGATGCCGACGACTTCGTGTCCGGGCGTGACCCGGGGTCGGCGTGGTTGCAGGTCTCCTTCGGCCAGGTGCAGGTCGGTCCGGCATACCCCGCAACAGCTCACCCGCACGCGGACCTGTCCGGGGCCAGGCGCTGGCTGTGCCCGCTCGACTCGCCGCAGCGGGCCGGAGTCGATCGGGCCACACTGTTCGACCACCCAGCTGAGCACGAAGCCCAGCCTAGGGCCGAAGGCTGGTCGGGTAGCGTCGGACTCGTGAGCCAGGACGTGCCCGAGTCGGGGCAGGAACCCCGTGCGCTTCGGCTCGACGGTGCCGGCGGGATCACCCTGGCGGCCGACGAATGGGGAGAGCGCGACCACCAGACCGTGTTGTTGCTCCACGGCGGTGGGCAGACTCGGCATTCCTGGAAGAAGGCCGGTCGGGCGCTTTCTCGGCACGGGATGCACGTGGTGACGATGGACCTTCGCGGCCACGGCGACTCCGCATGGTCCGACCAGGGCGACTACGGCGTGCGGCAGTGCGCAGACGACGTGCTGCGCGTGCTGCCCCAGATCGGCACGCCCGCGGTGCTCGTCGGCGCCAGCCTCGGCGGCCTGACCTCGCTCATGGTCCTCGACCGAGCACCTGAGCTGGTGCGGGCCCTGGTGCTCGTCGACATCGTCGTGCGGTACCAACCTCAAGGTGCCGCACGGATCCGCGAGTTCATGACGAGCGCGCCCAAAGGATTTGCCTCGCTGGACGAGGCCGCCGACGCCGTCGCGGCCTACCTCCCGCACCGCCCGCGGCCGGAGGCCATCCACGGGCTGCGCAAGAACCTGCGCTGGCGCGACGGACGATGGCATTGGCACTGGGACCCTGCGTGGTTCTCCCCGTCGGTCGTCTCGACCACGACGAGCACCATGGCGCAGCTCGACGAGGCTGCGCGACGGGTGCGGGTGCCGACCCTGCTGCTGCACGGCGAGCACTCCGATGTCGTGAACCAGGAAGGCGTCGACCACTTCCGCGGGCTGGTGCCACACGCCGAGGTCCTCGAGCTCGCCGACGCCGCGCACACGGCGGCGACCGACGACAACGACGGGTTCGTGACCGCGGTCGTCGAGATGTGCCGCGCGCACCTCGACCTTCCCGTGCGACCTCGATCAGGTGGAGGTGTTAC
>JBIOUP010000287.1:0-8435 GCA_044867305.1 Dermatophilaceae bacterium | reverse complement strand
CGAGCTGCAGCCCCGCGTCGCGGAGCTGCTGCAGCAGCGGCGCGAGGCGGATCGTCTCTGGGACCAGAGCGGACCGCGTCCGCAGAGGACCTGGTGCGGCTGTCCCGACGGACCGGACACTCGCGGTTCCCGGTGATCGGCTCGGACTGGGACGACATCGACGGGGTCGTCCATCTCAAGCGGGCGGTCGCGGTGCCTCAGGAGCGGCGCCTGCACGTCCCCGTGTCGGCGCTCATGGTGCGGTCCGCTCTGGTCCCAGAGACGATCCGCCTCGCGCCGCTGCTGCAGCAGCTCCGCGACGCGGGGCTGCAGCTCGCGGTCGTCGTGGACGAGTACGGCGGCACCTCCGGACTGGTCACGCTCGAGGACGTCGTGGAGGAGATCGTCGGAGAGGTGAGCGATGAGCACGACCGCACCCGCTCGAGTGGCCGTCAGCTGGCCGACGGGTCGTGGTCCGTTCCAGGCTTGTGGCGCCCCGACGAGGTCCGCGACCGGCTCGGCGCCCCGCTGCCGGACGGGCCGGCATACGAGACGACCGGCGGGTTCGTCATGGCAGCCCTCGGGCGGGTGCCCGCCGTGGGTGACGTGGTGACGCTGCCGGGGTGGACCCTCGAGGTGGTGCGCATGGCCGGCCGCCGGGTCGCGCGCGTGCGACTGCGACAGCGGCCATCGCCGCAACCCGACGAGGGTGCAGGCGGTGCTCGTCGGTGAGCCACACGACGGCGTTGTGGGTGTCGCTCGTGCTCCTGATGGGCAACGCCTTCTTCGTCGGGGCGGAGTTCGCCGCCATGGCGGCCCGCCGCTCGACGCTGGAGCCACTCGCCGAGGCCGGCTCGGCGCGGGCCCGGCTCTGTCTGGACGCGATGGAGCACATGGGTTCGATGCTGGTCACCGCCCAGCTCGGGATCACGGTGTGCTCGGTCGGGCTGGGCGCCTTGGCGGAGACGGC
Source organism: Dermatophilaceae bacterium (assembly GCA_044867305.1). Taxonomy (GTDB): domain Bacteria; phylum Actinomycetota; class Actinomycetes; order Actinomycetales; family Dermatophilaceae; genus Phosphoribacter. The sequence goes on along the minus strand of JBIOUP010000287.1, from coordinate 7,486 downwards.
CCTCGACGAGATCCTTCGGCCCCTCATGGCCAGACTGCCGCTGGGCGACATCGCGGCCGGAGCCCTCTCGCTCGCGCTGGCGTTGCTCATCGTCGTCTACCTCCACGTCGTCGTGGGGGAGATGATCCCGAAGAACCTCGCCCTCGCCGGGCCGGACCGGGCCGCCCTGGCACTGGTGCCGCCACTGCTCTTGGTCGCCCGCGCGTTCCGCCCGCTCGCGCGGGTCATGGAGGCGATCGCCAAGGCTGTCGTACGCCTCATGCGCATCGAGCCCAAGGACGAGATCGCGTCGGCGTTCACGGCCGACGAGGTCGCCCACATCGTTGCCGAGAGCCACCGGGAGGGGCTGATCGAGGAGGAGCGCCAAGGCCTGGTACGCAGCGCGTTGGAGTTCAGTGACAAGGTGGCCGCCGAGGTGGCGGTGGCGCCGAGCCGGCTGGTCACCGTGACGCGCGGGGTTCGTCCGGCCGATGTGGAACGCCTGGTCGCCGAGCACGGCTACTCGCGCTATCCCTACGTCGACGCCGAAGGTGAGATCTCCGGGTACGTGCACCTCAAGGACATCCTGTATGCCGACGACGAGCGCCACGAGCAGCCCATCCCGCTCAAGCGGGTGCGGGCGCTGGCGACCGTGTCGCCTCGGGATGAGATCGAGGACGTCCTTTCGACCATGCAGCGCACCGGCGCGCACCTGGCCCGGGTTGTCGAGCTGGATGGAAGGGTGACGGGCGTCGTCTTCCTCGAGGACGTCATCGAGGAGCTGGTCGGCGAGGTGCGCGACGCCACCCAGCGTCAGCACCCGTGAGTGAGCTGCCGCCTCGACGCATCAACCGCCCTGGCCTCCTTGCTGGCGGATGACGTTGAACGGCACGGCAACCCAGAGAGCCAGGAAGAACAGGACGGCGACTCCGGCGGCCGCGAGCGCGGCCGACAAGCCCACCACGACGTCGAAGATGAGGAAGACCACGACGACAACGGCGAGCGCGAAGGTCAGCAGGCCGACCTTGGCGTAGCGGTTCGCGATGGCGACCAGCGGCCCCTTCGCGCCGCGGCGGAACAACATGCGGTGGGCGCTGGCGGGCGCGACCAGCAGCATGGTCGAGATGGCGGCCAGCGCGAAGGCGATGAGGTATGCCGTCACATCTCGCGAGCTGATCTGGGTGAAGCGCTGCTGGAAGGGCAGGGTGAGCAGGAACCCGGACAGCAGCTGCACCCCGGTCTGGGTGACGCGCAGCTCCTGCAGCAGCTCGTCCCAGTTGCGGTCGAGCCGCTCGGTCTCCGTCTCGTGGCGTCCCTTGGTCAGGCCGGACTCGTCGTCGTGGGCATCCTCGCTTGGCATGTGCTCATGTGTACCCGGGAAGGCGCCGGCTACCCAGGCGCGTCACGGGAATGTCGAGCAGCGTCGAAGCGGGCCAGTTCGCGAGCTCATGACGCACAGGAGGCACGCGGGTGAGCGTGCCGAGCGGGAAGGACGGCTCAGTCACAGCAGCATCGAGGCCGCCACGGTGAGGTCGCGAACCAGCTCGTCGAGGTCGGCGTCGCGCTGGCGGGAGCGCAGCACCGACGAGGGATGCACGGTGGCCACGAAACCGGGTCCGTTCGGCGCGTCGAGCACGGGTGGCACCTCGAGGGGCCGCCCACGCGAGAGGTTCACCCGGAAAGCCGGCTCGGCCAGCAGCCAGGGCTGGCAGGCGGCCACCTGCCGCCTCGATGGCGTGACGTGGATGCGCTGTTTTCCCGCCGTCTTGAATCGGACGTGTTTGACGGCATTTGTGGTGAAAGTGCCGGAGCGGTCGATGCCGGCTTGAGCCAGGGCTTGGTCGAGCAGCCGGCCGGCCGGACCCACGAAGGGCGCGCCCTGGCGGTCTTCGTGGTCACCGGGCTGCTCGCCCACCAGCATGATCGGCGCGTGCGGGTCGCCGTCCCCCATGACGACCCGGGTGGCGTCGCGGTAGAGGTCGCAGCCTTGGCACGCCGCAGCCGCGTCCCGAAGGCGCGCAATGCTGTGGTCTGCAGGCACCCAAGGCGCCGCTCCGGGGTAGTCCGCCTTCACGTGGCCCCTCCGTTCGGCAGCAGTCAGGAAAACTCCAGGACTTGTCCTTCGCTCCGTGATGCGTCGTGGAGCGGAGCACAAATCAAGGAGTTGGCAGGAAGCACGCGGCCCCCTTCAGGCTCGGCCGGTGGCGACGTTGCCGGCCGAGCCGGGCAGCAGGAACGCCTCAGCCAGGGGCACCGCGAGGATGACGGCCAGCGAGGCGAAGGCAAACCGGTAGGGCGTGTCGCTGCCGACCAGTCCCATGCGGGAGGCGACCGGTTCGCCGAGCCGGACCAACAGTGCGCCGACCGCTACCCCGAGACCCGCGCCTAGCTCCTGCACCGTCGACATGAGCGTGTTGGCGTTCGTCATCCGGGCGGCGCGGACGTCGACGAAGGCCACCGTGTTGTAGCTGGTGAACCCGACCGAGCGGAAGATGCCGCTCAACCCGAGCAGGACCACCAGCAGGGGGATGGGAGTATCCGGCTGCACCCGGGCCAGCGCCAGCAGACAACCAGCCGATGCGATGATCGCCCCCAGCATCACGACCTTGATGCCGAACCAGCGCATGAGCGGCGTCGTCACCGGCTTGATGCCGACGTTGCCGACGAAGAGGGCGACCATGATCAGCCCGGCCTCAGCCGCCGACCAGCCGAAGCCGAGCTGCAAGAACAACGGGACCAGGAACGGGACCGCGGTGATCACGGCGCGGAACACCGACCCGCCCAGCGCTGTGACGCGGTAGGTGACGATGCGCAGGACCCGCAGGTCAAAGAGCGGTCGTTCGGTGTGCAGCAGGTAGACGGCGGCGGTGACGAGCAGGACCGTGGCGCCCGCGACCTCCGCAAGGACGCTCACCCAGGTGGGCTGCGCCCCGCCCGCGCCTTCGATCCCGAGGCTGAGGGCAGCGACACCCAGCGCGGTGAGACCGAAGCCGCGCCAGTCCAGCGGACCCGGGTCGTCGGCTCTGACCGCAGGGACGAGACGACGGCCGAGCAGCGCGCCAGCCAGGCCCAACGGCAGGTTGACCAGGAAGATCAGCCGCCACGACGCATAGGTGCTCAGCAGCCCGCCGAGCGCGGGCGCGACGAGCGGGGCGGTGAGCGCCGGCCAGGTGAGGTAGGCGATCGCGGTCACCAGGTCGGACTTCGCGGTCGCCCGCAGGACGACGAGCCGTCCCACCGGCACCATCATGGCGCCGCCTGCGCCTTGCAGGACCCTGGTCGCCGTGAGCACAGGCAGGTTCGTGGCGAGTGCGCAGCCGGCCGAAGCCAGGGTGAAGACGATGATGGCGGCGACGAACACCCGACGCGCGCCGAAGCGGTCGGCCAGCCAGCCACTCACGGGAATGAGTATGGCGAGGGTGAGCACGTATGCCGTGATGGCCACGTTCACGGCGACGGGCGCTACGCCCAGGTCGGCCGCGATGTGCGGCGCCGCGGGAGCGATGACCGTGCTGTCGAGGATCTCCATGAACAGCGCGCCCGCAACGAGCAGGGCCAGCGGCCGGTCCACGCCTGCAGTGGGCCCTGCGCCAGCGACTCCCTCGTGCGGAGAGCGCGTGGTCATCCGGCCGAGTATCTCACCGCTTGAACCGGCTGGTCGCTGCCCGCCCACCGCAACCCGGCATACCGCCGGCTAGTCCCTCAGCTGGTCGTCGCGGTACTCGGTGGTGATCCGCGCGCCCGTGCTCTCCTCTTCCCGCTCGCGCAGCTCCACTCGTCGGATCTTGCCCGAGATGGTCTTGGGCAGCTCGTAGAACTCGATCCGCCGCACCCGCTGGTAGGGGTTGAGGTGCTCGCGGGCGTACCGCAGGATCGACAGTGCCGTCTCTTCGTTCGGCTCGTAACCGCCGGTCAGGGCGATGTACGCCTTGGGCACGGCCAGCCGCACCGAGTCCGGAGCGGGGACGACCGCGGCCTCCGCGACGGCGGGGTGCTCGATGAGCACCGACTCCAGCTCGAACGGGCTGATCTTGTAGTCGCTCGCTTTGAAGACGTCGTCGGTACGCCCGATATAGGTGATGTAGCCGTCCTCGTCCATGGCGGCGACGTCGCCCGTGTGGTAGTAGCCGCCGGCCATCGCCTCGTTATTGCGTTCCGGGTCGCCCTGGTAGCCGGTCATCAACGGCAGAGGATGCTGTGACAGGTCGAGGCAGATCTCTCCTTCGCCCGTGCCGTCGACGGCGTGCCCGTCGACCGGGTCGACGAGCACGACGGGGACTCCGGGCAACGGCCGACCCATCGATCCCAGCCGTAGCGGTGATCCTGGCGTATTGCCCACTTGGGCAGTGGTTTCGGTCTGTCCGTAGCCATCCCGGATGGACAGTCCCCAGGCTCGCCGGACCTGCTCGATCACTTCGGGATTGAGCGGTTCGCCGGCAGCGACGACCTCGCGCAGCGACCCTGGCCCGCCGGACAGGTCGGCGTTGATGAGCATGCGCCACACGGTGGGCGGCGCGCAGAACGAGGTGACCCCCCACTTTCGGATCTCGTCCAGTAGCGAGGCCGCGTCGAACCGTTTGTAGTTGTAGACGAAGATGGTCGCCTCGGCGATCCACGGCGCGAAGAAGCACGACCACGCGTGCTTGGCCCAGCCCGGAGACGAGATGTTCAGGTGGACGTCCCCGGGCTGCAAGCCGAGCCAGTACATGGTCGAGAGGTGCCCAACGGGATACGAGACCTGGGTGTGCTCGACCAGCTTGGGCCGGGAGGTCGTGCCGGAGGTGAAGTACAGCAGCAGCCGATCTCCAGGCGCCGTCCCGGGATGCGCCACGGGCGCGTGCTCCAACTGTGCAGCGCCGCGCAGGTCCGCCCAGCCGTTGGCCTCCCCGACGCTGATCCGCGTGTAGCTTCCCGGAACCTGGTCGAAGACTGCGACGTCGGTGTCGCCGCAGATCACGTGCCGGGCGTCGGCACGGGCCATCCGGTCGACCAGGTCCGGAGCGGTGATCGCCGTCGTCGTCGGCAGGATCACCGCGCCGAGTTTCATGACGGCGAGCATGGACTCCCACAGCTCGACCTGGTTGCCGAGCATCAGCACAACCGGGTCGCCGCTTCGAACGTCACGATCGGCCAGCCAGGCCGCCAGCCGGTCCGAGCCGCGGGACAGCTCGTCGTACGTGCGCTGCGTCGCGGAGCCGTCTTCCTCCACGATGACCAGAGCTGGGCGGTCGTTGCCTCGCGCGACGGCGTCGAACCAGTCCACCGCCCAGTTGAACCGCTCGCCCAAGTCGGGCCAGCGGAACTGCGCGGCTGCCCGGGCGTGGTCGCCTCGCAAGGACAACATCTGGTCCCTGCTCGCGCGGTATGCCTCCGTGGCGTTCATCGTGCCTCCCTCGACGTTCCATTCGCGGACCGAACCAATGATGAGCCTGGGGGTTTGCGCGAATGCCGACACCATGTGTGCGGCGGAGAGTGCGGCATTTCGCGCGTTCGGCCGCACTCATGCAGCACAGGTGCAGGGGCGCCCCCGGCAGGATTCGAACCTGCGCTCCCGCCTCCGGAGGGCGGTGCTCTATCCCCTGAGCTACGGGGGCCGACTGGCGATGACCACCATGGATTACCACCATGTGAGACGGATGGCACGCCAAGTTAGCGGTTTTGCATCGCTCGGTGAGGGTAGCAGCCTACGCTTCCCCCCATGGAACCGGCGTTTGAGTCAGCCGGCGACCTGGGAATCGTGCTTGTCTGCGACGATACGGAATCGATTCGGCGGCTGGTCGCGATGAACCTCGAAATCGGTGGTTTCGAGGTCCTCGAGGCGCCAAACGGAGAGACCGCGATTGGCATTCTCGAGCAGCGCTGCACGATTGGCCGGTTGCCGGATGTCGTCATCGTCGATGTCCAGATGACCCCCGGTGATGGCTGGTTCGTGCTGCGCCGAATTCGCCAAGACCCGGTATTGGCCCACCTGCCGGTCGTGATGACCTCGGCGGCCGACGACTACCGCGGCGACCGGGAGTGGCAACGCAGCCAGGGCTTGGACTCGTGGGTGAAGAAGCCCTTCGACCCCGAGTTTCTCATCGAGATGGTCAGCGGATACGTCGCCCACGGGCGCGCCTACCATCCTCCCTCGCACGCCGGAGGAAACTCCGCCTGAGCAACGAGGCGGGCTGGGCGGCAGGATAGGGCGCATGCGCGCACACGAGGCCGGCGCTCTGCACGCCGACGGCTACCGCGGGCCGACGTGGCTGCGCGAGCCGGCTGACGCCAACACCCTGCTGCCGGCGCTGTGGGCCAGCTCGGTCGGTCGCTCCGCTGAGGGCGTACTGTCGGTCGGCGGTATGCCGGTCACCGACCTCGCCGCGCGGTTCGGCACACCGGCATACATCCTGGACGAGAGCGACTTTCGCGCCCGAGCCCGGGCCTTCCGCGACACCTTCGACGAGATCTTCGAGGACCTTTGCGGTGGTGTCGACGTGTTCTACGCGGGCAAGGCGTTTCTGTGCACCGAGGTGGTTCGCTGGATCTGCCAGGACGGCTTGGGCCTGGACGTGTGCTCCGGGGGCGAGCTCGCCGTCGCCATCAAGGCGGGCATGCCAGGTGAGCGCATCGGCGTGCACGGCAACAACAAGAGCCTCGCCGAGCTGGAACAAGCCGTCGAGTACGGCGTCGGGCGGGTCATCGTGGACTCGTTCGAGGAGATCGAGCGCCTGGCGCGCACCGCCCAACGGCTCGAGCGTCCGACGGCCGTGCTCGTGCGCGTCACGGTCGGAGTCGAGGCCCATACTCATGAGTTCATCGCCACCGCCCACGAAGACCAGAAGTTCGGCTTCTCGCTCAGTGGGGGGGAGGCGGCAGAGGCCGTCCGGCGGGTCCTCGCCCAAGCGCCGCACCTGCGGCTGCTGGGGCTGCACAGTCACATCGGGTCGCAGATCTTCGACACGTCGGGCTTCGAGGTGTCGGCCCGGCGGGTGCTGCGGTTGCATGCCGAGGTCGCCCAGGAGCACGGGGTGGAGCTGCCCGAGCTGGACCTGGGCGGCGGGTTCGGCATCGCCTACACCAGCGAGCAGGACCCCCTCGCGCCCAAGCACCTCGCCGCGGGCATGGCAGAGATCGTCGAGCGTGAGTGCCGCACGCGGGGTTTGGCGATCCCGAGGATCTCGATCGAGCCCGGGCGGGCGATCGCCGGGCCGAGCACCTTCACTCTCTACGAGGTGGGCACAGTCAAGCCGGTGCGCCTCGACGCCGGGGGCGTGCGGTTGTATGTCTCCGTGGACGGCGGGATGAGCGACAACATTCGCTCGGCGCTCTACGACGCCGACTACTCGTGCGCGCCCCCGGCGTCGAGGCGCACCGGCTTGACCGTGCCCACCTCGTAGAGAGTGAAGGTGCTCGGTCCGGCGATTGCCCGCCCGGGCTCGATCGAGATCCTCGGGATCGCCAAACCCCGCGTGCGGCACTCACGCTCGACGATCTCAGCCATGCCCGCGGCGAGGTGCTTGGGCGC
>JBIOUP010000286.1:0-6520 GCA_044867305.1 Dermatophilaceae bacterium | reverse complement strand
TTCGCCTCCTGCTCGCGATCGCGTCGAAAGCCACACTTGCGCAGCACGCGGATCGAACCCACGTTGTGGGCCGCGACGTGCGCGTACAGCGGCCGGAACGAGATCGCGTCCGTGAACAGGGCGAGCGCCTGCGTCGCGACGCCGCGGCCCCAATACTCGCGTCCGACCCAGTAGCCGAGCAGGCGCTGCCCGTTCTCCTGCCAGCTGCCGATGTTCCCCGCCACCATGCCGTCCGCAACGATGGTGCGCACGATCGCGGTGTCGTCGGCGCGGACTTTCGCCCAGTGCGCCGCAAACTGGTCCTTGTCGCGAGTGCGAAACGCCGCCATCTCGACCGCCGTCGGGTCCGTCTGGTGGTCGAAGAACACGTCGAGGTCCCGGTCTTCGACGCTCCTGAGACGCACCGCGGGTCGCACGTCGTGGACCCTCGTCACGTCCAGTCACTCCTCACCGCGGTCCTTTCGTCGACCACCGTGGGTGCGCGGGCGGCACCCGAGACCGACTACCGCCAGGCACCGCACCCTGCATCCACCACCTAGACGGCCCAACCAGCCCCCGGCCATGGACAAGTGGCTCCGGCAGACGTCCCGATCGGCCGTTCTGAAAACGGACCCTCTCGGGGCCCGACACTACCGCGGTAGGGACACTATTCACGTCGTCGGTGATTGCCGCGGTGGGTGCTCCGTCTATTCCAGGAGCGGGACCTCGAGGTCGTAGGCGAGGACGACAGCGCGGGCGAGCTCGGATTCCTGCTGGCCACTGAGATACCCGACGGTGCGGCCCAACAGGGTGATCGGAATGGTGATGACGTTGTCGAGGGCGACCACGCAGTCATGGTCCAAACCGTTGTCGGGTCCGACCCTGACCTCGCTGGACAACCCCTTCGTCGTGGTGGTGATCGGAGCCACGGTCACCTTCGTCATCGCGCCGCGCGCCGTCTGTCGGGTCAGGATGAGCGCCGGTCGGGTCTTGTCGAGGTGGACCAGGCAGATCTCCCGCACCGATCAGTCCTCGAGCTGGATGTGGGTCGTGGTCCAGTGCATCAGCTCGTCCAGGTCGTCTGCCGCGCCCTGTTGGCGAAGGATCTGCGCGTCTTGCGCGGCGATCTGTCGACGCATCTCGCGCTCGAGTGCGGCAGCGACCAGCGCGGCGCGGCTGGGCGCTTTCCCGGCGGCGACGATGCGGTCGAGAAAGGCCACCATCTCGTCTGGGAGGCGTACCGCGATCTGGGTAGTCACCTCCTCATCATACCAGGTCGAATCCCAAGACGGGATTCGCCAGAGTGATGGTTGTCCCGGCCAGCTACCTGCGGCGTGTCGCGGGTGAGACGCCTCACATTCCGATAGGGTGAAATGACCGATTAGGTCGCCGGCTTAGTGATGCCGACGGACACAGCCCAAGCAGGGGGCAGGGATGACAACCGAACGGGCCTCGAAGGCGCGGTCCGGCCCGCTGTCCATGACCGTCTCGGATGGGCCCTCTGGAGCGGTCGTGACGGTTTGGGGGCGCATCGACGTCCGGTCTCTCGGGCCGGTGCGTGAGCTGCTGCATCGAGTGATCGACACCGGCACCGGCGACGTCGTCCTGATGCTCGGCGAGGCAGAGATCGGCGACGCCCCGGCGCTGGGAGTCCTCGTGGGCGCTCACCACCGGGCCCGCCGCGCCGGGCGCAAGCTTGTCATCGGGCAGGTCTCGCCCCGCTCCGGGCGGCTGCTCCGGGCCTGTCGGCTGCACCGCGTTCTCGGAGATGCCCGTACGTTCGCCCGCGAGCCTGTGGCGCCACTCACGGCATACCTGCCGACGTAGGTCTGCCGCCGCGGGCTACCGGCGGGTACGGTCATTTCATGGTCGACTCAGCCCCGCAAACCGCGCCCGCGCTCCCTCCCGTCGCGCCGCCAGGGCAGCGGCCGACGCGGGACGCCCCCTGGGTGATGCGCACGTATGCCGGTCACTCCAGTGCCGCGGCGAGCAACGAGCTGTACCGGCGCAACCTGGCCAAGGGCCAGACGGGCCTCTCGATCGCGTTCGACCTGCCCACCCAGACCGGGTATGACTCCGACCACATCCTGGCCCGCGGTGAGGTCGGCAAGGTCGGCGTGCCGATCAGCCACATCGGCGACATGGCTGCGCTGTTGGACGGCATACCGCTCAAGGCGATGAACACGTCCATGACGATCAATGCCACCGCGATGTGGCTGCTCGCGCTCTACCAGGTCGCGGCGGAGGAGCAGGCGAAGGCGGCTGGCGAAGACCCAGCCGAGTGGGTGCACCTGTTGGCCGGGACCACCCAGAACGACATCATCAAGGAGTACCTCTCGCGGGGGACCTACGCCTTCCCGCCGGAACCGTCCCTGCGGCTGATCACCGACCTGATCTGCTATGCCTACACCGAGATCCCCAAGTGGAACCCGACGAACATCTGCAGCTACCACTTGCAGGAAGCCGGCGCAACCCCGGTCCAGGAGATCGCCTACTCGCTGTGCACCGCGATCGCCGTGCTCGACGCGGTGCGCGACTCCGGGCAGGTGCCGCCCGAGCGGTTCGGGGAGGTCGTGGCGCGGATCTCCTTCTTCGTCAACGCCGGCGTGCGCTTCGTGGAAGAGATGTGCAAGATGCGCGCCTTCGTCCAGCTGTGGGACGAGCTGACACTGCAGCGGTATGCCGTGACCGACCCGGCGGCGCGGCGGTTCCGCTACGGCGTGCAGGTCAACTCGCTGGGCCTCACCGAGGCCCAGCCCGAGAACAACGTCCAGCGCATCGTGCTGGAGATGCTCGCGGTCACCTTGTCCAAGCAGGCGCGGGCCAGGGCCGTGCAGCTGCCGGCCTGGAACGAGGCGCTGGGCCTGCCCCGGCCCTGGGACCAGCAGTGGTCGCTTCGCATCCAGCAGGTGCTCGCGTACGAGTCGGACCTGCTGGAGTACGACGACCTGTTCACCGGGTCGGTCATCGTCGAGGCCAAGGTGCGCGAGCTCGTCGAGGGCGCACGCGAGGAGATGGAGCGTGTCCTGGACATGGGCGGCGCTGTCGCGGCCGTCGAGTCGGGATACATGAAGTCGGCCCTCGTCGCCTCCCATGCCGCGCGGCGCCAGCGCATCGAGGCGGGTGAGGACGTCGTGGTCGGGCTGAACCGGTTCACCACCACCGAGCCGAACCCGTTGACCGCCGATCTGGACACTGCCATCCAGACCGTCGACCCCGCGGTCGAGAAGGCCGCTGTCGCAGCGATCCAGGCCTGGCGACGCGAGCGCGACGCCGACCCCGCCGCCCGGGAGCTGGCCGCGTCTGCCCTGGCCCGGCTGCGCGCCGACGCCGAGAGCGGGGTCAACCTCATGCCGGCCACGCTCGAGTGCGTTCGCGCGAAGCTGACGACGGGCGAGTGGGCCCAGGCGCTGCGGGACCGCTTCGGCGAATACCGTGCTCCCACCGGGGTATCCGGCTCCGTCGGCGTGTCATCTGCCGAGTCCGGCAGTGACCTCGCGGGAGTGCGTGAGCGGGTGGCCCGCACCGAGGAGGAGCTGGGCGAGAAGCTGCGCCTCCTCGTCGGCAAACCCGGCCTCGACGGGCACAGCAACGGGGCCGAGCAGATCGCCGTCCGGGCCCGCGATGCCGGTTTCGAGGTCGTCTACCAAGGCATCCGGCTCACCCCGGACGAGATCGTCGCCGCGGCGGTTGCCGAGGACGTCCATCTGGTGGGGCTCTCCATCCTCTCCGGGTCGCACATGGAGCTGGTGCCCGAGGTGATCCGGGGGCTGCGCGACGCCGGCGGGGGGGACATCCCGGTCGTCGTTGGCGGGATCATCCCCGAGTCAGACGCGACGACTCTGCTCGCCCAAGGCGTGGCAGCAGTGTTCACCCCCAAGGACTTCGGGCTCAACGAGATCATGGGGCGGTTCGTCGACATCATCCGCGAGTCACGCGGGCTTCCGGTGGGTGAGCCGCAGCCGGCCTGAGCCGCAGGCCGCGAACGGCCGCCGCGAACGTAGCCTTGTGGTTGCCAAACCCGCTCTGTAGCAACCACGTCGCTCCGCTCGCGAAAGGCGTGCTGCGCGGTGACCCGCGCTGACCCGTGGGGGCTCACCCGACCGCCGTAGCGGCCTCTCGGCGTGGGTCCGCCGCCGCAGCAAGGGCGCCGTCGGTGGTCCGTAGCGCCGCGGCGACGCCACCGAAGTACATCGACCGTGCGGGATGAACCGTCGTCTCCAGGCCTGCGGCGGCGGCCGCGGCGGCGAGCTCGTCGTCGAGCTCGTACTCTAGGCGGGCTCCCTCGCCCTCGGCGACCTTGATATGCAGGCGGGGCCGGTCGATGGCCTCGGCGAGCGGAACCCCCATGAGGCAGTAGCGCGCCAGGACTTGCATGAGGGCGGTCGTGATGCGGTCGGCACCGGGGGAGCCGATGGCGAGCAGACCTGCTTCTGGGCTGCGGGCGACCGTCGGCGCCATGTTCGAGGCCAGCCGGGTGCCGGAGGGCAGCACGTGCACGCCCCGACGGTTGAGCTCGGGCTCGCCGAGGCAGTTGTTGAGCATGAGCCCGGTCCCGGGCACCGTCGCTCCCGAACCGTAGCCCGAGGAGGCCGTGATCGCGCAGGCCATTCCTGCGTCGTCGACGACCGAGACATGCGCGGTCGCCGGCGATCCGGGCGGCGGCACCGCCAGGCCGCGCAAGCCCTGGCTCGCCACGAGGTCGAGCACGGTGTAGCCGTCCTCCTCGAGGTCATCGGAGAAGTCGTGGACCTGGTGTCGGTAGCGCAGCACGTGCTCCTGAATCTCGATGACGTCAGACCAGGTCCGCCCGTCGCGTGCCATGAGCTCGGCGAGCATGACCGTGAGCAACGGACCCCCGATGGACGGGGGCGGATTGGTGGCGAGCGTCCAACTGCCCAGCTGCGACGTGAGCGCCGGGCGCACGACGGCCTGGTATGCCGTGAGGTCGGCGGCCGTGATCAGCCCCTCGCGGGCGGCGCAGTCGGCGGCGATGGCCCGACCGATCTCGCCGACATAGAGCTCCTGTGCTCCGCGCTCGGCGACCCGCTGCAGGCTGGCCGACAGCGCATGGTCGCGGATGAGCTGCCCTGCCAAGCGGGGTGCCCCGTGCTCGTCCAGCAACAAGGCCGCGGTCTGCGGGTCCCAGGCGAAGAGGGTTGTGCCGGTGATGGCCAGGTAGCTCGCCGCCGACCGGCCGAGCCGGTAGCCGGCTCTGGTCACCTCGATGGCTGGGGCCAGCACGTCCGACCAGGGCAGGCGGCCGTGCCGGCTATGAGCCTTGCCGAGTGCGGCAAACGCGCCAGGTGTCGCGACCGACCCGTGGCCGGCATACATCGTGACCCCGCCTCCGTAGGAGGTGGTGATCTTGCGCAACCCAGTGCCGAGGCGCTCCTGCGGAAGCCCTCGCCCCGGCATCTCGACGTTGCCGTCGATGACTTCAGGGTGCCCGCCGAGCGGCCAGACGGCGACGAATCCCCCGCCGAGCGGGCTGACGATGCCCGGCTCCGTCGACATGGCCACGACCATGGCGCCCACCGCGGCGTCGACGGCACTTCCGCCGGCTCGGGAGATCTGCACACCGGCCTGTGCGGACGCCGGGGACGGGGCGGCGATGGCGCAGGTCATGGGCCAATTGTGCCGTCCAGCGGCATACTTGCTGGGCATGGGTGACCTGCAGTGTCCGGCCCGCATCTATGTGGCCGGCCCGTGGGCTGCGGGTGGCGCGGGCGACCGGCTCCGACACGAGCGGATCGCGGGCGTGTACCAGGTCGCCGAGCCGGTGGAGCAGGCCCGAGCCTTGCTGGAAGACCTGGCCGACCGGCATCGCGGCGAGGCCGTGCTCGTCGTCGGAGATACCGCATTGGTGTCGGGCGCACTTCGTGGGCTCGTCGCCGGGTGGTCGGCGCAGGGCTGGTCAGACGCCAACGCCGTAGTCGCCATGGAGGCCGACGCCGACGGCTGGCGCCTGGTGCGCTAGGCGCCCCCGAGCCGACCCGACCTCGGGGGTCGATGTGAAAGCGCTGCGTGTTCCAAGGTGTGTTGTTCCGAGGCGGTATCACATCGACTCGTAGAGTGGGCTGGGCCGACCCTAGAACAGCCGCGACTCGGCGTCGTCGATGCCGCGAAGGGCGTCGTAGTCCAGTACGACGCACCGGATCCCCCGGTCCTGCGCCAACGTGCGGGCCTGCGGCTTGATCTCCTGCGCTGCGAACACTCCAGACACCGGGGCGAGGTGGGGGTCGCGGTTGAGCAGGTCGAGGTAGCGGGTCAGCTGCTCGACCCCGTCGATCTCGCCTCGGCGCTTGATCTCGACCGCCACATGGTGGCGCTGGTTGTCTCGCGCCAGGATGTCGACCGGCCCGATGGCGGTGAGATGCTCACGGCGCACCAGGGTCCAGCCCTCGCCGAGGGTGTGGATGTGCTCGGCGAGCAGAGCCTGCAGATGCGCCTCGACGCCCTCTTTGACCAGGCCGGGGTCCGCACCCAGGTGGTGGCTGCTGTCGTGGAGGACCTCATGGAGCCGGATGCGCAGCGCGTC
>JBIOUP010000285.1:0-5017 GCA_044867305.1 Dermatophilaceae bacterium | reverse complement strand
CTTGACGGGCGAGGCCACCCTGACCATCGCGACGTAGCTGAAGTCGCCGGCGACCGAGTAGCAGGCCTCGATCTCGGGCACCTCTTTGAGCCGGTCGGGCACGTCGTCCGGATCGGAGGGGTCCAGGGGCAACATGGAGATGAAGGCCGTGAGCGGCAACCCGACCTCGTCGGCATCCACGACCGCCCGGTAGCCGCGGATCACGCCTCGCTCCTCGAGCCGGCGAACCCGTTGATGGACGGCCGACGTGGACAGTCCGGTCGCTTTGCCGAGGTCGGTGAAGCTCATCCTCCCGTCAGCGGCCAACAGCGAGACCAGGCGCCGGTCGAGTCCCTCCATGCACGTCAGCGTACGCACGCGCCGCCCTGTTCGTCCGAGGACGGTCGATAAGTGCGTGGCGCCGTGACTCTCCGCCAGCACCGGGTAGCCGCGCCGTTGGGCCGCTGGGCTCCCCGGTTCCTGCCACGATGATCCGGTGACCCAGGGACGTCTGTTGCTGCTCGACTCTGCCAGTCTGTACTTCCGGGCCTTCTTCGGAGTCCCCGACCAGCGCGAGGGCGGCGAAGGCCCGCCGACGAACGCGGTCCGCGGGTTCCTCGACATGATCGCCATGCTGGTTGACCGGCACCGCCCGAGCCACCTGGCGGCCTGTTGGGACAACGACTGGCGGCCGGCCTTCCGGGTCGACGCCATCCCCTCGTACAAGACCCACCGGGTGGCCGACTTCGGCGCGTCGGGCGCCGGGCCGGTGTTGGAGATCGTGCCAGACGATCTGGCCCCGCAGGTGCCGATCATCGAGGCGGCGCTGTCCGCGGTCGGGCTGGCCCGCGTCGGAGCGGATGGCTACGAAGCCGACGATGTCATCGGCGCGCTGGCGCATCGCTACCGAGGCCAGCTGCCCGTCGACGTCGTCACGGGCGACCGTGACCTCTTCCAGCTCGTCGACGACGCCGCTTCGGTGCGGGTCCTCTACACCGCACGCGGCGGCGTGCGCGATGCCGACGTCGTCGACGAGGCCTACCTGCGCCAGCGGTATGCCGTGTCCAGCGGCTCCGCCTACGCCGACCTGGCCGTCCTGCGCGGGGACTCCTCCGATGGCCTACCAGGCGTCGCCGGGATCGGCGAGAAGACCGCCGCCACTCTGCTTGCCCAGTTCGGCGACCTCGAAGCGCTGCGCCGAGCGGTCGAGAGCAGGGACCCCCGCATCAAGGGAGCGCAACGCACGCGCTTGGAGGCGGCGACGGCATACCTGGACGTGGCGCCACTCGTCGTCCGCGTCGCGGTCGATGCACCGGTGCCCGACACGGACCTGCGCGTGCCCAGCGAGGTGGCCGACCCGGTGCTGCTGAGCCGGCTCGCGGTCGACTACGGCCTGACCAACCCGCTCAACCGGGTGCTGGCCGCCCTCGGTCTGGGCGGCTGATTCGGCGCGCTCAGTCCAGCCGGTCGGCCGCCACGACCCCACGGAGCACCGCGGACAGCGCCTTGCGGGCGGTTGCTGCCAGCGTCGGGTCGGGAGCGCAGTCCCCAACCTGGTCGAGCAGGTCGACCACCTGCTTGCAGCGACGGACGAAGTCCCCCGCGGCAACCTGCGAGTCGCGCAGGACCGCCTCCAGGCGCCGTCCGCTGGCCCACCGGTGGACCATCCAGGCCACTCCAGGGTCCGGAGCCGCAGCCGGTGGCAGGCCATGGCTGCGCTCGCGCTCCTCCAGCCGAGTCCACAGCGCGCTCATCGCCTCCACGGCCTCGCGCACCTCCTCCGTCGGCAGGCGTGGGCTGACCTCCGTCTCGTCCCTGCGCGGTTCGTGCACCAACGTGGACACGACCGCCGCCAGCCCCGGCGCGTCGAGCCGGTCCCACACGCCGTGCCGCAGACATTCGGCGGCGAGCAGGTCCTTCTCGGTGTAGAGCCGCCGCAGCCGCTCCCCCGGTTCGGCGACCGCCCATCCATCCGGACTGAGGTAGCCCAGCTCGGCCAGCAGCCCACAGATCCGGTCGAAGGTGCGGGCCACGGAGTTGGTCCGCCCCTCGACTTGTCGGGCCAGACTGTCGGTCTCGCGTCGCAGCCGCCACCAGCGCTCGGCCCAGCGCGCGTGCTCTTCACGGTCAGGACAGCCATGGCACGGGTGGGCGCGCATCCGGCGACGCAGCTGCGCCAGCTGGGCATCGTCGGGCGGTGCGGTATGCCGCTCGCGCGCCTTCGCTGGCCCCTCACGCGAGACGGTGACGCGCAGGCTGGCCGCCAGATCGCGACGCGACTTCGGGCTTTTTGCGTTGAAGTTCTTGGGAACTCGCAGGGTCGCCAGGGGCTCAACCGGGGTGGGCACGTCGACGAGCGTCAGCCGACGCAGCTGCTTGTCCTCCGTGACGACGCTGGGGCTGGGCGCTCGCCCGGGCGAGCCTCGCACTGTCCCGACGACAACGGCATACCCGGCGCGGCGTCCCGCGGGCACCCGGATGACATCGCCGACCCGCAGGCGCTCCAGCGACACCGCCGCCTCCGCGCGCAAGGCCGCCGCACGCGCCTTGGCTGAGCGCTTCTCGATCTGGCGGATCTCGTCACGCACAGCGGCATACTCCGCGAAGTCGCCGAGGTGACAGCGCATCCGCTCGGCGTGCTCGGCCAGGTCTCGCTCGTTGCGGCGGATGGCCCGCGCCAGGCCGACGACGGCGCGGTCGGCCTGGAACTGCGCGAACGACGTCTCGAGCACCTCCCGCGCGGTCTCGCGGCCCACTCGGGCCACCAGGTTGACGGCCATGTTGTAGGTCGGACGGAAGCTGGAGCGCAGCGGGTAGGTACGCGTCGAGGCCAGTCCGCCGACGGCCTCGGGGTCCAGCCCGCGCCGCCACAGCACCACCGCGTGCCCTTCCACGTCGATACCGCGCCGGCCGGCCCGGCCGGTCAGCTGGGTGTACTCCGCGGGTGTGATGTCGGCGTGCGTCTCGCCGTTGAACTTCACCAGCCGTTCGAGCACGACCGTGCGTGCCGGCATGTTGATCCCCAGCGCCAGCGTCTCGGTGGCGAACACGGCCCGGACCCGCCCGACCGTGAACAGCTCCTCGACAATCTCGCGGAACGTCGGCAGCATGCCGGCGTGGTGGGCCGCGAAGCCACGCGCGATCCCGTCGACGAAGTCCCAGTAGCCGAGCACGGCGAGGTCCTCGTCAGCGAGGCCAGCCACGCGGTCTTCGACGTAACGCCGGTTCGCGTGACCTTCCTCGTCGCTCACCAGACGCAGCCCGGATGCCAGCAGCTGCCCGACCGCGGCTTCGCAGCCTTGCCGGCTGAAGACGAACGTGATGGCTGGCAGCAGCGCGGCCCGGTCGAGCAGCTCGACGACCTCCGTCCGCGTGGCGGGTGCGCCTGGCCGCCCCCGGGGCATCGGACGCACGCCCCGGCTGCCTCGATCGCCCGGGCGGTAGCCGGGGTATGCCGTGGCGCGTTCCACGGTGCGGATCCGCGAGAGCAGCTCGCGGCTGAGCTCGACGCGGCCACCGCCACCAGGATGTGGTCCCGACTGCGCGCTGACAGAACGGGTCTCGAACAGGTCATACAGTGTCCGGCCCACCATCATGTGCTGCCACAGCGGAACCGGCCGGTGCTCGGAGACGACGACCTCGACCGTGCCGCGGACCTCGCCCAGCCACTCGCCGAACTCCTCAGCGTTGGAGACGGTCGCCGACAAAGACACGACGAGGACATCCTCGGGCAGGTGGATGATGACCTCTTCCCATACCGCCCCGCGGAACCGGTCGGCCAGGTAGTGGACCTCGTCCATGACGACGAACCCCAGCCCGTCCAGGCTCGGCGAGCCGGCATAGAGCATGTTGCGCAGCACCTCGGTCGTCATGACGACGACGGGTGCCTCCCCGTTGACCGATGCGTCACCGGTGAGCAGACCCACCCGGGCAGTGCCGTGCACGCGGACGAGGTCGGCGTACTTCTGGTTCGACAGCGCCTTGATCGGGGTCGTGTAGAACGCCTTGCGACCGGTGGCCAGCGCCACGTGAACGGCGAACTCGCCGACGACGGTCTTGCCGGCCCCGGTGGGAGCCGCGACGAGCACCCCGCGGCCGGACTCGACCGCCGCGCAGCCCTGTTCCTGGAACTGGTCGAGCGGGAAGGGCAGCGTCGCTGCGAACTCGCGTAGCAGCGCTGCGCTCACGCCGCGACCACCTGGACCGCCCCGGGGACGACACTCAGGTCCAGCGGAAGCGCGCCGAAGCGCTCACCGTCGGCCTGGGCGGAGATTCCGTTCGCCTCCAAGCGCACCCGCCGACCCCGCCGGATCTCCACGGCCGGATGGCTGACGTGGCGTCCGGAGAACACGAGGGGAAAGATGCGCAGGAACTCCATCCGGCCGACCCGATGCAGGATGAGCACGTCGAAGAGGCCGTCGTCGAGGCGGGCGTCCGGGCAGACGAGCATCCCCGACCCGAACGACGGGCCGTTGCCGACGGCGACGAGCATGGCGACGGTCTCGACGCGTGCGCCGTCGACCTCCACGGCATACGGGATGCCGCGAAACGTCGGGAGCTCGCGCACCACGGCGGCCAGGTAGCGCGCGCGCCCGTGCGGCCGGCGGATCCGCAGCGCCCGCTCGTTGACGACGGTGTCGAAGCCCGCGCCGAGCACCCCGAGCCAGTAGCGGGGGCCGACCGCGGTCTCGCCGCATCCGGCGTCGACGCTGCGGAGCGAGGCTGCGGCAATGAGCCGAGCGATGGCAGCCGGGTCGTCGCGCGGCAGGCCCAGAGCGCGCGCGCAGTCATTGCCGGATCCGCAGGCCAGGATGGCCAGCGGTATGCCGGTGCCGGCGCACACGTTCGTGCCCAGATGCACGGTGCCGTCCCCGCCGACGACCGCGAGGACGTCGATGAGCCCGTTCGTGACGGCGTCTCGGGACCGGCCCTCGGCCTCGGCCGCGGTCGCGCCGGACAGCTCCACGAGCGTGTGACCGCTTCGGCCCAGCTGGCTGCACAGGGCTGTGGCCATCGCCGCAGCTCGGCCTCGACCCGA
>JBIOUP010000284.1:0-5637 GCA_044867305.1 Dermatophilaceae bacterium | reverse complement strand
TGGAGTTCGAGGTCACCCAAGGCCCCAAGGGCCCGCAAGCCGACGCCGTTCGCCCGCTGTAGGAATGCGCAAGGCCGGTCCCTACGGCCCGGATCGTGCAGGCCCCCCGAGTCCGCTCGGGGGGCCTGTCGCTGTTCGGCTGACGTCTGGTCGCTGTTCGGCTGGCTTCTGATCGGGCAGGGCTCTCCTGGGGTCATGCCAAGGGCGCGCAACGCATCCGGTTGACCTGACCACAGGCTCTGTCGAGGTGCTCAGCAGGCTTGGTCGACATCGACCAGTACCTCCTGGGTCGGGGTCGACGGCGAGCTCGGACTCGATGTCTTGGCGCCCGGGCGCGTCGGGCTCGGCTTGGTCGTCGAGGGCGTGGGCGTCTGGGTCGGTGTCGACGTCGTGCTCGGCGACGCGGGCGCGAGACTGGCCGCGATGGCCTGGTTGACCATGACGCGGACCTTGGCGAAGTCCGGGCGCGTCACCGAGATGTTCGACGCGGTGAACGGTAGGGACTTGATCTGCGCGTTCTTGATCCGCTCGACAAGGTTGACCCAGGCCGGCAGATCGGTTGCCGGCAGGTCGGTGACGATGTTCTCCTTGGCGACCCGGGCCAGGTCTGGGTACTTCTGCAGCATCATCGCCGGGTTGACCTGGTCGACGATCTTGCCGACGAGGCAGCGCTGGCGTCGCATCCGGCTGTAGTCGTCGGAGAGCAGGCGCGAGCGTGCGTACCACAGAGCGTGGTAGCCGTCGAGGCGCTGCGTGCCCGGCTCGATCCACTCCTCGACGCCGTGCAACGCGCCGGAAGCCGTCATGGCGCCCTGCACCGGCAGACGCTCTTTGACATCGACGACGACGCCGCCCATGGCATCGACGAGTGACTGGAAGCCTTGCAGGTCGATGACCGTCGAGTAGTCGATGGGCAAGCCGAGGATCTCCGAGATCACGCCCCGGACGGTGCTCAGACCGGGGTTGGGGTCGTTCTTGAACAGGTCCTTGTGGTTGACCGCTTCGTTCCAGACCGCGTTGAGCAGACACTCGCCGCCGCAGTTGTAGCCGTTGGGCCACAGTTTGGACAGCGGGTTGCTCTTGGGGAACGGCACGTTCTCCAGGTTGCGGGGCAGGCTGAACAGCACGGTCTGCCCGGAGGCCGGGTCGATGCTCGCCAGGATCATCGAGTCGGTGCGAATGCCGATCCGGTCGTCGCCTGCGTCGGAGCCGATGAGCAGGACGTTGACCCGCCCCACCCCGGCCCACGGGTCCGACCCGGCGGTGGGCCGGGCCGTCGTCGCGGAACCGGGCCGGTCGTCGGGAGCGCTGAAGACCACGCCAACGACGTCGCGCTGGATCATCGCGTACCGGACGGCCTGGACGACCGGCACCGCGATGAGCACACACATGAACGCGGTGAACAGCCGCAGCCCCAGGCGCTGGCGGCCGTCGAAGCGCTCGTCCATGGTGTCGCGGTGCGTGAGCAGGATGCAGAAGATCCACACCATGCCGACAAGCAACAACCCGCCGGCGAACGCGAGCAGCACGCTGGGACGCACGGCAACGGCGAGGACCGCCTCCGTAACTCCGTAGAAGAGGACCAGGAAAGCCACCGCGAGGCCTACCAGCACCGTGACCGCGACTGCCAGCCAGCCGAGGCGCCGGTAGCGGGTCCACGTCAGGCCCAACCCTGGCACGACGGTGCTCAATGTCGTGAGCGTCAACGATCTGCGTACCAGTTGACGCATGTCGGCGCGGTGACGCGCACGGGCGCCTGACGGCATACCCTCGCGAGTGCCGCTGCTCATTGATTCGGTTCCTTCGGTGTCTATGCCCCAGCCCACCTCATTGTGCCTTGGGATCCTGTCGCGATCCGCCACCTTCGGCGCGCGGGCGGTTTGGCCCGGGACGTGCCCCTCGGTAGCCTGTCCTGGCTTGGGTCCACGGAGGCGTCGCATAGTGGCCTAGTGCGCCCGCCTGCTAAGCGGGTTGGGGATAACACCCCTCGCGGGTTCAAATCCCGCCGCCTCCGCCGGTCAGCTTTCCGACAACCACCAGCGACCGATTCAGCCGGTGGCGAGGTTACGCCGGAATTGCGAGTGCCCAAACCGGTCATCTTGACCAGTTGAGCGGAACTGCGTTCGCGCCGTTCGAAACCCTCCTACCATCACGTCGAGTACATCTATAGCAAGTGTGCGGGCTCGCCACCGGGGGGTGGTGCTGGAGCCGCATCGTCAGGGGGAAAGATGGCACGGTCACTGTTCCGGCTGGCGTTGGCGACCTCAGCGGTCGCCATGGTGGGCCTGGCGCCCGCGGCATACGCCGCGTCGCTGCCGACCGCAACACCAACGAACGAGACCATCGACCGCAAGCCGGCCGGCACGAACGACGCCGACGACCCGTCGTTCTGGGTGCATCCGACGACCGCGTCCAAGAGCCTGGTCATCACCACCGTGAAGGAAGCCGGCATCGACGTATTCCGCCCCGACGGCGTGCTCGTGCAGACCGTGTCGATCCCCTCGAACAGCCGCTACAACAACATCGACGTCGTCTATGGCATCACTCTGGGCGGGCTGACCCGAGACCTTGCCGTCGTGACCGACCGGGGCACCGACAAGCTGCACGTCTTCGCCATCGACGGCAACGCGGCAAACCCCTTGTCGGAGGTCACGTCCAGCAGTGCACCGCTCGTCTTCGGTACGACCAAGAAGATCAACTCCAAGACGACGTACGGGCTCGCGACGTGGCGAAACCCAGACAATGGCGACGGCGAAGTCTTTGTCACGCAGGAGAACACGACCAACCTGGCCAAGCTCAAGCTGACCGACGCTGGCGGGGGCAAGGTCAGCTACCAGAAGGTCGCGACCGCGAGCCTGCCCGAGCAGTTCACTGGAGCTGCCTACGGCCTGCCCAACAACACCACCTGGAAGCCCTGCTTCAACCCGAAGCACCCGGATTGGCAGGCCCACGCCGAAGGCATGGTCGTCGACCCGGCTACTCGGACGCTGTGGGTGGACCAGGAGATCGTCGGGCTGTGGAAGATGACGACCGACCTGAGCTCACCGCAACCATCGCAACTGGTCCACAAGCTGACCAGGTTCGGCCAGAAGTACACCGTCTCAAACGACAAGTGCGTCATCGACAAGGGCTCGACCAGCTACGGCGAGTCCTACCTGCCCGGTGACCTGGAGGGCATCTCCGTCTATCGCGCCGGCACCGGTTCGGGCGGCTACCTGATCATCTCCAACCAGAACGCCTCCCTGTTCACGGTGTTCAGCAGGGACGGCCAGAAGTATCTCGGCTCGTTCACGGTCGGCGCTGGAGCGGGGATCGACGCGGTGCAAGCGACCGACGGCCTCGACGTCATCAACGTGCCGATGGGGTCGGAATATCCGCAGGGCCTGCTCGTCACCCAGGACGGCAAGGACACTTCGGAGGGGGGCACGAACTTCAAGTTCACCCCCTGGCCCAATGTGGCTGCGGCGCTGGG
This sequence comes from Dermatophilaceae bacterium, assembly GCA_044867305.1. Lineage (GTDB taxonomy): Bacteria > Actinomycetota > Actinomycetes > Actinomycetales > Dermatophilaceae > Phosphoribacter. Next base: position 2,165 of record JBIOUP010000284.1, on the reverse strand, counting down.
GTTGGCGGCCGACCCAAGCGGCAACCCGAGGGGTTAGGCGCCGGTATGCCGGACGCGCGCCGGCGGCAGGCCGGACGCGCGCCTGACGAGTGGAGCGTCGTTGTTGCTGACGAGGGCCTGGGGTTCACGGAGTCAGCGCAACCACGAGGCTCCACTCAGGAGGTGGCGAAGATCCAGTACCGCATCGCCACGAACCGCACGACCGTCGAGACGGCCGTCGCCAGAGCGAGGGCGCCTACCTGGACGGGGGTGCCGGCATTCGGCCAAAGCGCCGCCAGTGCGGCCAGGCCGCCCGCCGTGCAGGCCCAGGTGAGCAGGAACACGAGCATCCCCTGAATCTGCTCGCGGGCGAGGTTCCCGGCTCCGGCCGCCCGGGCAAAGGTCCACACCCGGTTCAGGTAGGTGTTGACGACCGTTGCGGCGACCAGGGCGAGCAGGTTGGCAGTCTGGCTCGGGAGCGCCAGAGCCAGCCCGGCGAACAGCCCAAGGTGCAAGACCGTGGTCGTCGCCCCTACCGCCGCGAACCGCACGACGTGAGTGCGTAGCCGGCCGCGCACCGGCGCCTCGACCGACTGGCCGGTCGCCTCGGGCCGGTCGGCCACGGACACTGCGCTCACCTCAGCCTCCCGTGGTCGAGGTGGACACCGGCTGAGTCAGGTCGTAGAAGGTCGACCCGCCGATCGTCACGGCGGTGAAGCGCTGCTGGACCCAGGCGCTGATCTGCGATGCGGTCTGGCTGGCGCCGTTGGAGCCGCCACCGAAGCCGCCGCCGGCCACGAAGTAGTGGATCTTGCCGTCGGCCACGTACTGCTGGAACTGCGCCAGCGTCGGTGACGGGTCCGATCCGTTGAACCCGCCGATGGCCATGACCGGCAACTGGCTACCGAGCTGCAGCCCGGCGGCGTTCTGCGAGCCGATGGCTGCGGCGACCCAGGTGTACTGGTCCGCGTCGGCGGTGAGGGCCGCGATGACCTCGGTCGTCGGAGTACTCGCATTGAGCAGGCCGCCGAGCCCGCCAGCTCCGCGGGTACCGCCGGTCGCACCACCCTGGGTCGTGCCACCGGGAGCCGTCCCGCCGCCCGGGGCCGTCTGACCCTGCGTCGTGCCGCCCGGTGCCGTGCCACCCGGTGCCGTGCCCCCGGGAGCCGTGCCACCCGGCATACCGCCGCCCGGGCCGCCCATGCCCCCCGTCGACGGACCGGCCGTGACGATCGACCCGCTGTGGCCGACGCTCACGGTCTGGATGCTGTATGCGAGCGGCCCGAGCAGCGCCGCGAACAGGCCCAACCCGACGAGCGCGGGGAGCGCCTTGCGGTGCAGCCGGCCGACGACGAGGAACAACAGCGCCGCAGCCAGGCCGAGGGCGAGCACGACGACTCGAAGCCACGGGTTCCACGTCGTGACTCGCGACAGCAGCAGGAAGCTCCACACGCTCGTCGCCGCCATGGCGACCGCCAGGCTGATGGCGCCGAACGGGGTGTCCTTGCGCTCCCAGGCCTCGCGCGCGCCCATCGCAACGAGCGCGGCGACAGCGGGTGCCAGCGCGATCGTGTAGTACGCGTGGTAGATCCCGGCCATCAGCGAGAAGGTCAGCACCGTCACGACGAACCACGAACCCCAGAGCAGGTATGCCGCGCGGCGGGCGTCCGTGCGGGCGGCGCGGCCCCGCATGATCAGGCCGACGACGAGCAGGATGAGCGCGGCCGGCATGAGCCAGGAGATCTGGCCGCCGTTCTCGGCGTTGAACAGGCGGCTGAGGCCAGTCGCACCCCAGCTGCCGCCGGCGTTCCCGCCCCCGCCGACCGAGCCGGCTTCCTCACCGCTGAGCCGGCCCAGACCGTTGTAGCCGAACGTCAGCTCGAGGAACGAGTTCGTTTGCGAGCCACCGATATATGGCCGCACGGACGCCGGGATCAGCTCGACGATGGCGACCCACCAGCCGGCCGAGACGACGATGGCGAGCCCGCCGAGGATGGTGTGCCAGATCCGTTTCAGCAGCGGGACGTTGGCCGCCACGAGGTAGGCCAGCGCGAACCCGGGCACCACCAGGAAGGCCTGCAGCGTCTTGGTGAGGAAGCCCAGCCCGATGAAGACGCCGACGAGCATGAACCATTTCGGGGAGGACTTCTCGATCGAGCGCATCGTGGCCCACGCGGCGAGGGTCA
>JBIOUP010000283.1:0-5994 GCA_044867305.1 Dermatophilaceae bacterium | reverse complement strand
GTTCACGCACGACCCGCGCGACAGGTTGGTGACGGGTGGGCAGCTGGGTGACCGGAGCCGAGCTGTCCTGCGAACCGCGCTCGTCGTACCCGTCGTCGTAGCGGTCGTACGTGTCGTCGTCTTCGGCGAGTCCGAGGTACACCATCGTCTTGCGAAGGGCCCCAGCCATGGTGCAGCTCCCTGTCGTCGTCGTGTCCAGCACGGGGCTGGCGTCGCCGCCGCCTCCTGGTTGACGTTAGCGAAGCGCCGGACGTGATCCGAGGATTGCCGTCCCGACACGCAGGTGTGTCGCACCGTGCCGGATGGCCGCCTCGAGGTCCCCGCTCATGCCGGCCGAAATCCACGCTGCGCCAGGATGGTCGGCCCGTATGCCGTGTGCCACCTGCGCCAGCCGGGCGAACGCCGCGTCGGGGTCCTCGTCCAGCGGAGCGACCGCCATGACACCGCCGAGCTGCAGGTGAGCCGCCGCGTCGACGAGGTCGGCAAGGCCGCGAGCGCCGGAGGGCTCGGTCCCGCCGCGGTGCAGCTGCGGACGCGCGGCCGGCGGCTGCGCCGGATCGTCCAGGGACACCTGCACGAGGACCCGCAACGTGCGCCCGGCTGCGTCGGCCGCCCGCTCGAGTGCGCCGACCAGCTTCGGGCGATCCACTGTGTGCACGACGTCGGCGTAGGTCGCCACCGAGCGAGCCTTGTTCGACTGCAGCTGGCCGATGAAGTGCAGGGTCAGGCCCGGCACCCGGGACTTCACATCGGCGTACTTGGCGCGGGCCTCCTGGTCGCGGTTCTCGCCGACGTCGGTGACGCCGAGCTCGGCGAGCAGCAGGGCGTCCGACGCCGGGAAGAACTTGGTCACGACGACGAGCGTGACCTCTGTCGCCGAGCGACTGGCCTGCCGGCAGGCGGCTTCGACTCGCCGGCGCACTGTGGCCAGCCGCTGCGCCAGCTCATCGCGGCGAGGGTCGGGGTTCATCGCACGCCGGCCCGCTGGCCGGCATACCGCACGATGACGCCGGCGAACCGGCCGGTGCTCGGGTCGGCGCGGTAGGAGAAGAGCGCGGCGCTCTCGCGGGTGCAGCCGGGCACCCAGGTGATGCGGGACCCGCGTGCCGCGAGTTGCTCCACGACTCCGGCGGCGATGTCCAGGGCTGGCGTGCCGGTCCACGAGACCGTGGCGGCAACAACGCTGGCGGCTTGCTCGCGCAACCGACCCGGCACCTCGTAGCAGCGCCCGCACACCGACGGGCCGACGAGCGCGTCGACCTGGTGGGCACCGAGGTCGCGCATGGCGTCGATGGCTCGGTGGACGATCCCTGTCGTGAGCCCGGCGCGCCCGGCGTGCACGGCCCCGATGACCCCGGCATTGTCGTCGCGCAGCAGCACGGGTACACAGTCGGCGACGAGAACCGCGAGGGCCAGGTCCGCCGCCGCGGTGACGATCCCGTCGCCAGGTGGGGCCTCGCCGCGCCAAGGCTCGTCGACGACGTGGACGGTCTCACCATGGCACTGGTTCATGAACACGAGCCGCTCACGGTCCAGGCCAAGGGCCTCGGCGAGCCGTCCCCGATTGGCCTCGACCGCGTGGGGATCGTCGCCCACGTGGCCCGCGAGGTTGAGCGTGTCGAACGGCGCCGCGCTGACGCCGCCCCAGCGGTCGGTCACGGCCCGGCCGATGTGCCCCTGCCGGTCCTGCCAGAAGAACACAGCCGGCGTGACGTGACGTCGCTACTTGAGGAACTCGGGGACGTCCAGCTCCTCGCCTTCCTCGAAGCTCACGCTGCGCGGCGGTTTCTGGACCTCGCCGTCGGCAGCAGTGACGAGGTCGGGCTCGCCGTCGAGCAGCGCCTCGGCCTCCAAGACGACGGGCGGCGTCGCTGCGGGCTGCGGCCTGGGCTGGGCTTGCGGACCCAGGGGATGCGTCTGCAGTCGGCCGTTGCCGCCGGCCTGCACGGTGCCCAGCGCCCGCGGGTCCTGGCGCGCGGTGGGGTTGCCCCCGTCGAAGCCAGCGGCGATGACGGTGACGCGGACCTCGTCCCCCAGCGCGTCGTCGATGACCGTGCCGAAGATGATGTTCGCCTCGGGGTGGGCGGCCTCCTGAACCAGCCGGGCCGCCTCGTTGATCTCGAACAAGCCGAGGTCGGAGCCGCCGGATATGGACAGCAGCACGCCGTGTGCCCCGTCGATGCTCGCCTCGAGCAGCGGAGAGGAGATGGCCAGCTCGGCGGCCTGGACGGCGCGGTCGTCGCCGCGGGAGGAGCCGATGCCCATGAGGGCGGAGCCGGCGCCTTGCATGACCGACTTGACGTCGGCGAAGTCGAGGTTGATCAGCCCAGGTGTGGTGATCAGGTCGGTGATCCCCTGCACGCCCGACAGCAGCACTTGGTCGGCGCTGCGGAAGGCGTCCATCATCGAGACGTTGCGGTCGCTGATCGACAACAGCCGGTCGTTGGGGATGACGATCAGGGTGTCCACATCTTCGCGCAGCGTGGCGATCCCGGACTCGGCCTGGTTGGCCCGGCGCCGGCCCTCGAAGGTGAACGGGCGGGTCACCACGCCGATGGTGAGCGCGCCAAGGCCCTTGGCGATCCGCGCCACCACGGGCGCGCCGCCGGTGCCGGTGCCGCCGCCCTCGCCGGCGGTGACGAAGACCATGTCGGCGCCCCGGAGCACCTCCTCGATCTCCTCGGAGTGGTCGTCGGCGGCCTTCTTGCCGACCTCCGGGTCAGCGCCGGCCCCGAGACCGCGGGTCAGGTCTCGCCCGACGTCGAGCTTGACATCGGCGTCGCTCATCAGCAGTGCCTGGGCGTCGGTGTTGATCGCGATGAACTCGACGCCCTTGAGCCCGACCTCGATCATCCGGTTGATGGCATTGACGCCGCCGCCGCCGATCCCGACGACCTTGATGACGGCGAGGTAGTTCTGGGGCGTTGCAACCACGGCGGGGCCTTCCTGGAAACCGAGCGGGTCAGGTGCTAGGTTCAACGTCGACTTGAGGTTTATAGTGCTCAACCTCGTTCGACGGGTCGACCGTATGCGGGCGCCCGGACGACGCCAAACACGGCGCGCGGCGTGTCCTAAACCTCTGCACGAGATTCAGGACAGGCTGCGATCATTTGGGCCTGCTGATACCAGAGGGGCCAATGAGGCCGCTGCGACTGGGCGGCATCAGCCCGGCGGGCGAGCACCTGGAACGGCGCGACCGACGTGAGCTCGCCTCCCAGCCACCCAACCGGAGCGACTTACGTATCAGGTCCACTCAGCGGATCGAACGGCGTCGGGTCATCGGTATCGTCATGACGAAGCCCGAAGCTGCGAGCTGGCCCAACGGCCGGCCGAACAAGAGCACCTCAACCGTCTGCCCGGGCTGCACGGTCGTGAGGCCGCTCATCAAGACGCTGCCGATTCCCAGCAGCAGGATGCCGAGGACCAGGCGAGCCGGGTCACGCCCGGCACCGGTTCCGATGAGGATTCCACCGAGCACGTCGATGGCGAGCGCGACCGTCAGACCCAGAGCGCCACCGGTATGCCACACCGTTCGGCGCGGCGGGGACTGCGGGGCCGAGTGGTTCGGCTGACACATCGGTCTGCCCTTTCGACTTGGCGGCGGGGAGGTGGGCCGCGCAGACGTGAGGTTGCGCCTGATCAGTAGATCTTGAACTTGCCCATGTAGAACACGAGGAAGGACTGGTGCGCCAAGACGCTGGGCAGCAGGCTGCCGGTGTAGGCGAAGGCGCAGCACGACACCACCGAGATGGCAACGGCACCGAGTCCCATCGCGACCGCCTGATCGCGGGTCGTGCAGAACATCGCCTGCTCGACCGCGAACAGCAGCGCCGACAACGCGATCGGCAGCACGAGTCCCAGTTGCGGGTAGAGAGTGACGGTGACGCCGAACACCGCGCCGCGGAAGAACAGCTCCTCGACGAAGGCGCTCGTCGGGGTCACCCAAGGCGCCACCGCGGGGTGGCGGTCCCTCAGGCCGCTCACCCACGGCACCTGCCCGATAACGCGCTGCCAGTCGACACCCGGGCTAGCCACTGCCAGGACGGTCGACGACATCGTGTTGACCGACAGCTCGGCGAGGATCGTGACGACGACGATGCCGGCGAAGCGCCAGTCCATCAGCAGGAACCCGAAGACGTTGACGCCCGTGACGACGGAGACGACGATGACGAAGCCAAGCGGGAGCAGGTAGTACACCAGTCCCACGGCCGAGCTCTTCACCTGGGCGTAGGTCCACGAGACCCGGTCGAGGGCGCTGCGGACGAGCCGGACGAACCAGCTCCTGCGTTCGATCGTGCGCACCACCGGAGCGATGACGAGCGACATCACGGACAACACCCCGACCAGGACGGGAAACGGGATGGCCGCCGCGCTCATGACCGCGCTCGCTGTGCAGGCACCGGGGCGGGGCCGGCGGACCGAGTCGCGTGCCAATACAGCGCGAGGTTCTGGGTGGCGTGCGCCAGCGCGGGCACGACGAGCAGCCCTCCGGAGAGGACGAACAGAACAGAGAGCACCAGGCCGGATGCCAGCTTCTGCAGGACGGCCGGCCGCCCGAAGAAGCCGTGGTTCAGCGCGTACGTGACCGTGGAGACGGCGACCGCCAGCCCAACCGGCGCACCCATGGCGGGCAGCGTTCCGCCGATGAGCAGCTGGCGGTGCACCGTTTCCTCCAACGTCGCCGCAACGACGATCAGTCCCACGGCTGCCCACGAGGCCGGTCCGCGATAGATCGCCGTCGGCGCGAGAGTCGGCCACCCTCGACCGGCGAACACCCGGGGCGCCGCGGCGACGAGGTACTCCAGGCCGACGGCGAGCAGGCCGCCCGCCACGCCCACAGCAGCCCACGCCGGGGGCAGGGCGAGCGTCAAGGCACCGAGGTAGCCGCCGAGCCAACCGAGCACCGTCAGCCCACCGAATGTGGCCGTGAGCGGTAGGTACTCCCGAACGACCCTGGTCGCGGCGGGCAGGCGAACCCCCCGCGCGAACAACGTGAACGCGTTCGGGAAGACGAAGACGAAGGTGTAGAGCAGGTCCCTAAGGCATGGGATGTGGGACATCGTTGGTCACCCCGCCGTGAGCGATGATGCGCGGATGCCTGGTGTAGGGGCATCCCGGATGGGAGAGCTGGATCAGTTCCGGGATCAGGACCCGCATGACCTTCACACCTGTCGAGCGGGCCTCGAGCGGCGTGATGTCCAGGCACACGGCATACCGCGACAAGGACGCGATGCGGGCGACGAGCTCACGGACGGTCTGCTCGTCGGTGTCGGCGCGCTCGCTGGGCAGCGCGCTCATTACCTCGGCTCCGGATGCGAAGCGCCCCAGCGTCTCCTCCTTGCGCTGCTGGTCGATGCACCTGGCCCAGTACGCGACGTTGCTGTCGAGGTTCATGAAGTCGGTCTGTTCGAGGATGAAGTCCTCGCCGCTGAGCAGCGGTCCGTTGGCGGCGAGGTAGTGGATCGTGGCCGCTTCGCAGGTCGCGCGGTATGCGGCCCGCACCGGGTCCAGGTTCGCGCTGGCACCCATGAGGACGTAGGGCGCGTCCCCGCGACGGTTACGCAGCAGGGCGGCAACGACGTACCCGGGCGTATCCACCATGGACAGGTCGTAGAGCGTGAGGTCGTACGGCGTCCCTGCGAACGTGCGGTCTACGAAGGACATGAAGCCCAGGTGGTCGTAGTGCATCTCACGGGCCCGAAGGTCGGTGTACCAGTGCAGCATGAACGCGTCGGCCTCAACCGACTCGAGGACGGCGCCTTCGAGCGCCTTCGCGTAGGACGTGTGGGCCGCCGACCCTTTCGAGAAGCTCGACGCGAAGCACTTCTCCCCCAGGTCCTCCCGGACCCGGTAACCGATCGACAGCAGCTGGGCCGGCATGAACACCCGTTCCCCAGGACGCACCAGCGACGGGCACTCGAGCCAGCCGATGACGTCGTCGCGGCTGATCCGCCGGACCATCGTGGTCCGCTCCAGCGCCTCGTAGTCCGCGTC
>JBIOUP010000282.1:0-3808 GCA_044867305.1 Dermatophilaceae bacterium | reverse complement strand
GCTTCGGGGAGGTCCATGAGGCTGGTGTCGGTGGCTTCGGTGATGGCCCGGTCCGACGCCAGCCGGGGCAGCACCTGATGGGCGAAGAACCGAGCCGCGGCGACCTTGCCGGTGTAGAAGTCCCGGTCGCTCCCGGTTGCCGTCGCCAGGGCAGCGTGGGCGACCTCGGCCTGACGCAGCAAGAGCCAGCCCACGACCAAGTCGCCGGTTGCGAGCAGCAGCCGCGAGCTGTTGAGGCCGACCTTGTAGATGGTGCGCAGGTCGCCGCCGCCACGCGGATCGGACTGGAACGCGGCCTCCGCCATGGCACCGACCATGGCCTGCACGTCGTCGAGCCCCTTGACGAGCAGGTCGCGCTCGGCGTCGAAAGCCCCGCCGCGAGCACCGTGGTCCTTGGCGAACTCGGCGATCTGCATGGAGAGCTGGGTCATGCTCTCGCCGTGGTCCTTGACGATCTTGCGGAAGAAGAAGTCCAAGCCCTGGATCGCGGTCGTGCCTTCGTACAAGGTGTCGATCTTGGCGTCGCGGACGTACTGCTCGATCGGGTAGTCCAGCAGGAAGCCGGAGCCGCCGAGGGTCTGGAGTGACTCGGTGCCCAGCAGGACCCAGGCGCGTTCTGACCCCAGCGCCTTGACGATCGGCAGGAGCAGGTCGCTGATCCGCGCCGCCATCTGAGCAGGTGAGTCCTGCACCAGCGGTTTGGTCGGGTCGGCGCCCTGGGCGATGTCGACCGTGTCCAGGTGGGTCGCGGCGTAGATGAGCAGCGCTCGCAATCCCTCGGCATACGCCTTCTGCAGCATGAGGGAACGCCGCACGTCCGGGTGATGCGTGATGGTGACCCGCGGTGCGGTCTTGTCGGCGGCCCGGGTCAGGTCCGCGCCCTGGACGCGGGTCTTGGCGTACTCGAGCGCGTTGAGGTAGCCGGTCGACAGCGTCGCGATCGCCTTGGCGCCGACGAACATCCGGGCGCCCTCGATGACGTGGAACATCTGGGCGATGCCATCGTGGACGTCGCCGAGCAACGTCCCGACCGCCGGCTCGTGCTCGCCGAAGGTCAGCTCACAGGTGGTGGAGACCTTCAGGCCCATCTTCTTCTCCACATTAGTGGCGTAGACGCCGTTGCGCGTGCCCAGCGCCCCGGTCTGCAGGTCGACGTGGTACTTGGGGACGACGAAGAGCGACAGGCCCTTGGTGCCAGGCGCGGCTCCCTCGGGCCGGGCCAGCACGAAGTGGACGATGTTGTCGACCAGGTCGGACTCGCCCGACGTAATGAACCGCTTGACCCCGGTGAGGTGCCACGTGCCGTCCGGCTGCTCCACCGCCTTGGTGCGGCCCGCGCCGACGTCCGATCCGGCGTCGGGCTCGGTCAGGACCATCGTCGCGTGCCAGGCCCCGTCCACCATGTGCTTGGCGAGCCTGCGCTGCGCAGGGGTTCCCAGCGTCCACAGCAGCTTGGCGAACGAGAACGAGGCCGAGAACATGTGCACAGCCGGGTTGGCGCCGCAAACCATCTCCACCACGGCCCAGCGCAAGGAGGGCGGCACCACGTACCCGCCCAGCTCGACCGGGACGTCCATGCGCCACCACTCCGAGTCCAGGAACGCCTGGTAGGAGGCGCGGAACGCCTGCGGCATACGCACCGAGCAGGTCGCTGGGTCGTATGCCGGTGGGTTGCGGTCGGAGTCCACAAAGCTCGCCGCCAGCTCGTTCTCGCACAACCGGGCCACCCCGCGCAGGATGTCCTGCGCTGCCTCGCGGTCAAGAGCGGCATAAGGAGCTGTGCCGAGGATCTCCTCGCGGCCGAAGACCTCGAAGAGGTTGAACTCGAGGTCACGCACGTTGCTCTTGTAGTGACCCATCGGAGGATCCTCCCTCATGGCGCGCAGCCGCTGGTTGGGATACCAATCGCTTCAGTCATCATGCTACCCATCGGTAACTGCGGCAACCGAAACCGGGAAACTGCGACCGTCGTCGCATCGGCCCGCACCGGCATACCCTCGCACCATGGCGACCGGCAACGAAACCCCGTGGGCCGTGCCGCTCGGCGGGCGCGACCGGCGCGAGGCGCACCGGTCGTCGACTCCCCTCGAGCTGTTCTTCGACCTCACCTTCGTGGTCGCGATCGCCGCGGCCGCGGGGAACCTGCACCACGGGCTCGCCGAGGCGCACTGGAACAACCTGGGCGCCTACCTCGTGGTCTTCTGGGCGATCTGGTGGGCCTGGATGAACTTCACCTGGTTCGCGTCCGCCTATGACACCAACGACGTGCTGTTCCGGGCGTTGACGCTCGTGCAGATGGCCGGCGTCCTCGTCCTCGCGGCAGGAGTGCCAAGAGCGCTCAACGACGCCAACTACGACGTGGCTGTGCTCGGTTACGCAGTCATGCGCGTCGCCATGGTGGCCTTCTGGCTACGGGCGGCCCGGGGTCACCCCCAGCGCCGCACGACTTGTCTGACGTATGCCGTGGGCATCGCGGTGCTGCAGCTGCTGTGGATCGCCCGTCTGCTCCTGGGCGGATGGGGAGGCGTCCTGTCGCTCGGCATCCTCATCGCGCTGGAGCTGCTCGTTCCGGTGCTCGCCGAGCGCCGCGGGACCACGCCCTGGCATCCCGGGCACATGGTCGAGCGGTACGGGCTCATGACCATCATCGTGCTGGGTGAGGTGCTGCTGTCGACCACCGGCGCGATCACCGCTGCGTTGGACGAGCACGGGCTCACCGTGTCGCTCGCGGCCACGGTCATCGGCGGGCTGCTCATGGTCTTCTGCCTCTGGTGGTTCTACTTCAAGCACTCCTACGAGGAGCGCCTTGCCGAGGAGGAGAGCGAGAGCCCGTTCCTTTGGGGCTACGGGCACTACGTCATCTACGCCTCGGTGGCGGCCGTCGGTGCCGGGCTCGGTGTTGCCATCGACGTCGTGGAGCACACCGCTCACGTGGCGAGCCGGTCTGCCGCTCTGACGCTGGGAGTGCCCATTGCGTTGTACCTCATCACGCTCGGCGTCCTGCATGCCAAGGACGCCGGGGACCGCAAGACGCTCGTCCGTGCCCTCGTGACGTCGGCGGCTGTCGTGGCTGTCGGCGTCGTTGGGTGGGAGATGGGGTTCACCGTCCTGTTCATGGGCGTGGTCCTCCTGCTGGCCCTGCTGGAGTACCTCATCTTCGACCGTGACCCGGGGGCCGTGCACGAGAACGAGGAACGCGCGGCCCGAGGCGAGAGCGTCGAGAACATGCATGGCTGAGGAGTCGGCAGTGAGCGTCAAGGACGAGGCGCCGCTGCGCGAGTACCGCCGCAAGCGCGACGCAGAGCGTACGCCCGAACCGGTGCCGCCCGACGACGCCGCGACCTTGCCGCGAGGCAACAACGACACGTTCGTCATCCAGGAGCATCATGCGCGGGCCCTGCACTGGGACTTCCGGCTGGAGCGCGACGGCGTCCTCGTCTCGTGGGCGGTGCCCAAGGGCCTGCCCGAGCACCCCAAGGACAACCACCTGGCCGTGCACACCGAGGACCATCCGCTGGAGTACGCCTCGTTCGCCGGCGACATCCCAGTAGGTGAGTACGGCGGGGGCACGGTCCTGCTCTGGGACCAAGGGCGGTACGAGACCGAGAAGTGGAGTGACCGCGAGGTCATGGTCGTGCTGCACGGCGAGCGGGCACGAGGCCGCTATGTGCTGTTCAGGACCGGCCGAGGGGGTCGGGATTGGATGATCCACCGGATGGACCCGCCGACCCGACCGGACTGGGAGCGTCTGCCGCAGTCCATCGATCCGATGCTCGCCACCGAGGCACGGCTGCCCGCGCGGGCAAAC
>JBIOUP010000281.1:0-7701 GCA_044867305.1 Dermatophilaceae bacterium | reverse complement strand
CAGGCCATCGAGCCGGGCTCCTCCGCGGGGCTGCTGATATTCGAGAACGTCTGGGCGGCCCCGTTCGCGGTAGCGGTCCGTCGCTCGGGCGGTCAGCTGGTGGCCAGCGGCCGCATCCCGATCCAGTCCATCCTTGCCTCGCTGGACGCGCTCGAAGCAGCCGAGCAAGCCTCAGGCTCCTAACCCATCACGCGCCGACGACGGCGGCGCGCGCGACGAGAAAGGAAGTGCCCCATGCCAGGACTCATTCGCGGGGTGGCCCGCACCGCAGTCATTGCCGGGACCGCCACTGCGGTATCCAACCGGGTGTCCCGCCGGCAAGCGTCCCGCTGGTCGAACCAGGCCCAAGAGGAGCAGTACGTCGAGGCAGGCCGTCAGGCCGAGCAGCAGCAGTATGCCCAGCAGTACGCTCCGCCACCGGCCCCCGCTGCGCCGCCAGAGCCGCAGGGCATGTCCATGGACGACAAGGTCGCCCAGCTCAAGCAGCTGGCCCAGCTGAAGGACCAGGGCATCCTCACCGACGCCGAGTTCGAGGCCCAGAAGTCCAAGATCCTGGGCAGCTAGGCCACGGGCGGCGACCCGCGCCGCTAGCTGTCCTCCTCGTCCCAGATGCGCACCTTCTTCGGCTTGGGCTGCGTTGGTGGCCCGCTCGCGGGCTTTGCGTCGCCTGCTGAACCGAGCCTCTGGCGGTTACCTCGCACGAGCATCACGAGGAAGGCCACGCCCAGCAGCGCGGTCGCCCACCACTGCAGCGCGTAGGCCTGGTGCGGGCCCAGGTCTCCGGTGGGCTGCTCCAACGGAGTGGGCCGCGGGGGAGCCTCGCCGGCAGCGGTCCGTTCCGCACCGAGCACCAGGTATGCCGCAACCACCTGGCCGCCGAGCTGGGCCCGAGCGTCGTCAGTGTTCACCGAGGCCAGCTGCCCAGCCGGTAGGTCCCGGCCACGTGACGGCTCGGACGGCAGGAGCCATCCCGTGACCGTGACGTCGCCAGAAGGAGCAGCCGCAACGTCGGGCAGGGTCTGGGCATTCCCCGCGTTCGCCACCCAGCCCCGATCTACCATCAACAGCCGGCCGCCGATGTCGAGAGGCACGAGCACCTCGAGTCCGGGCTTGCTCTCCAAGGTGCGTCCCCGCACGAAGAGCTGGCGGCTGACGGCATACCGTCCGGTCACCGTGACGTGGCTCCACGCCTGGTCCTCGCGCAGGACCGTGTCGGGCCCGGGAAGGACCGACGCAAGTGGAACGGGGTCAGCGGTGTAGTTCTCCGCGACGGCGGCGGCGCGAACCTGCTTGTCGTCGTAGCGAGACCACTGCCATCGACCCAACAGGAAACAGGCGAAGCCGAAGACGAGGACCAAACCGACCGCAGCCAGGCCTCGTCTGGTGAGCAACGCCGTGGGCACCACCTCACGGTAGCGGCCTAGAGTGTGCGTCATGTTGCGGCTCCCGGAGCCGACCGCCGGTTTGGTCCCAGGCTCGCAGCTGGTTGACACCTTCGGGCGGGTGGCTCGCGACCTACGCGTCTCGGTCACCGACCGCTGCAACCTGCGCTGCGCGTACTGCATGCCCGCCGAGGGCCTGCCCTGGCTGGCGCGCCCGGAGGTGCTCACCGACGCCGAGCTGCTGCGCCTCGTGAAGGTGTTCGTGGGGCTTGGGGTGACCCAGGTGCGCCTCACCGGTGGCGAGCCGCTGCTGCGACCGAGCCTGCTCGACCTGGTCCGAGGCATGGCGGCATTGCGGCCCAGGCCGGTGATCGCCATGACCACCAACGGCGTTGGGCTCGAGCGCATCGCCGGCGCGTTGGCCGCGGCTGGTTTGGACCGGGTCAACGTCTCGCTGGACACCGTGTCACGCGACACCTTCGTTGCCCTCACGCGCCGCGATCGGCTGGACGAGGTGATCGGCGGCCTCAGGGCGGCTGCGGAGGCCGGACTGCATCCGGTCAAGGTCAACGCCGTGGCGATGCGGGGCTACAACGACGGTCACGTCGCCGACCTGCTGGCCTGGTGTCTCGAGCGTCACTATGAGCTGCGGTTCATCGAGCAGATGCCGCTCGACGCCCAGCACGGGTGGGACCGCTCGCTGATGGTGACGAGCCAGGAGATCCGGTCCGCCCTGAGCGAGCGATTCGTCTTGACGCCGGCGCCGCGGGCCAGCAGGGGGAGCGCACCAGCCGAGCGGTTCCTCGTGGACGGCGGCCCAGCGACGGTAGGCATTGTCGCGAGCGTCACCGCGCCGTTCTGTGGAGCCTGTGACCGCACCCGGCTGACCGCCGACGGACAGGTCCGCAACTGCCTCTTCGCGCAGGGTGAGGCCGACCTGCGCGGGCCGCTGCGACAGGGGGCTACCGATGCCGAGCTGGCCGACCTCATCCGCGCGGAGATGTGGCGCAAGGCGCCCGGGCATGGCATCGGCCGGCCCGAGTTCCACCAGCCAACCCGGCCGATGTCATCGATTGGCGGCTGACCGCCTGGAGCAGGTGCCCCCTCGCGCGGCAATCGCTGCGCAGTTGCTTGCGCCCTGCTATCACTCTGCAACATGAAGACGCTCTATCTGCGCAACGTTCCCGACGACGTGGTGCGTCGATTGGAGCGGCTCGCTGCAGTTGCCGGCACCCCGGTCAGCGCGGTTGCCGTGCGCGAACTTGGTGATGTCTCCCGACGCGCTGACAACCCGCACCTGTTAGGCGCCCTGCCAGACTGGCATGTCGACGTCGCTGACCTCGTCGACGATCTGGGCGACGAGCGCACGGCCCAGTGATTGTCGTCCAGGCCTCGGCTGCCTTGTCAGCGCTTCTCAACGACGGACCCGCCCGCAACGCGCTGGCCGAGGATCAGCTGCACGCACCACATCTCGTCGACTCCGAGGTCGCAAGTGGGCTTCGCGGGGCCGTGGCCACCGGTCAGCTCGAGGCGAACGCGGCGTGGACGGCCCTGGACACCTGGCGTCGCCTCGGTCTCACCAGGTACGCCGTTGCGCCCCCTCCTTGACAGGGTGTGGGAGCTGCGCGACAACCTGAGCGCATACGACGCGGGGTACGTGGCTCTCGGGGAGTCGCTCAGCTGCGCGCTGGTCAGCGCCGACGCCAAACTGAGCTCCGCCCCCGGTATTCGGTGCCCGATCAGTGTTCTACTCCGATAGGCCAGCCGCGCCGTCAGTCGCGTGACGTGGCGTCGTCGACCGCGGCTGCCGCGGGACGCGGGGAGCCTTCGAGGGTGTGGCTCGAGTCCTCGTAGCGGTCGAAACCGGTGATCCGGCTGCCCCAGCGCGGACCGACGGCGTTGGCCAGGACGACAGCGACGTAGGGCAGGCCGACCGCCATGGCCATGAAGACCCAGCGCAGCGGCCCCTCGGCGAGGAAGGCGGCGATGAAGCAGGCGGTGCGGATGCTCATGGTGATCAGGTAGCGCTTCATCCGCATGTCTTGGTCCCTGGCAACAGACACCGGTGCAGTTGTCACCGTGTGGACGACCGGGGTCTGACCGGAGCGCCTGGGCCTCACCTGCTAACCATACGTCGGTATGCCGTGGTGCAGGGACGCGCCGAAACCACGGGTCGGCGCACGCGGACTTCACCCACCCTGCGGCCACTCGCGGGTGAGCGCCCACACCCGCCGGACAGCCGCGTCGAACTGGGCCCGGTCGCCTCCGCCGGCCCGGACGGCATACCCGAGCAAGAATGCCGTGACCGGCACGGCAGGTCGCACGACGACATGGGATACGTCGCGGGACAGGTCCAGCAGCCGGTCCACATCGAGGACCTCCGCGTCGACGTCCAGCTCGGCGGCGATGCGAGTCAGCCAGCGGTACAAGTCATCCGGCGCCGGTTCGGTGGTCGGCGGGGCAGGCGGATCGTCCTGGGACGTCACTGCTTTTCCTCCTGGAGCACGCGGTTGAGCACGCCTACAGCGTTCCATGTGTCCGCGTCCAATCCCAGCCGGTTCCGGTCGGGCAAGTCGAGCATCCGCAGGCCGGCTACGAGAGCCCGCATGGACGCTCCGCGCACCCCCGAACAACCGTCCACGCGGTCCACCGCGTGGCGCAGCGGCCCGCCGCGGTAGACGGCAAGCAGGTGCTGAGGCTTCCCGGCGGCGTCGACCAGCCGCGCACCGTCGGCGTTCTCGTCCCCGTCCGCGGTGGCCAGCAACAGGGGAAGGGCTCGGCCGGCACGTGGCACATCGCAGGCCAAGACAGCCACGAGCGACCCCTCGTCGTGCAGTGAGACCGCCGCGAGACCGGCTGCCAGACCGGCGACCGGTCCGCCGAAGGGCGGGTTCTCGAGCACCGTCGACACGGCCGGCCGGCCCGGCGTTGCTGGCCGGGCCAGGCGGGACGGCCCGACGACGACGACGCGGCGGGCGGGCGCGACGGCGTCGAGGACATGGTCGAGCATCGGCCGGTTGGCGACCTCCACGTCGGGCTTGGCGACGCCACCCAGCCGTCGTGCCTGACCGCCCGCGAGCACAACGGCGTCGAAGCCCGGCAGCGCTGCACCAGCCACCCGGGCCGATTCGCTCATGCTCGACGGCGGCTGGCCATTGCGTCGATCCGGTAGCCGCGCTTCACGACGGTGCGGACCAGCTGATGCGGAGCCATCGCCTCGCGCAGCCGAGCCACCGCCACGTCTACGGCGTGCGGATCCGTGGACCCACCAGGAAGCGCCGCGAGGATGCGTGGCCGGGACACGACATCGCCACCGGCTTCGGCGAGCAGCCGCAGCAGCCCCAGCGATGAGGGCGATAGCGCCAGCACCTTCCCATCGAGCACTGCGGCTGACCGCAGCAAGCGCAGCTCGCCCGCACTGGTCTGCATCGAGACTCCCCGACGGTCCGCCAGTTCGTGAACCAGGGCCCGGACCAGCGCACCCATCCGGAAGCGGTCGGGGATGAGCGGCTCGATGCCCACGTCACGCAGCGGTCCCGCCGTCGTCGACCCGACCGCTGCAGCCAGCACCTGCCCAGTCCGCAGGGCGGTCAGCACCGAGTGGCGCACGCCTTGGGCCTGCGCAATGTCCAGGAACGCGGAAGCGCCGGGGGCGGAGGTGAAGGCCACGGCGTCGAACTCCCTGGTGGCCACCCGCCGGACCGCTGCTGCCGCGAGGTCCGGATCGGCGGGCGCCGCCCATCGGTAGACGAGGAGCGACACGACGTCGGCACCGGCCTGCACGAACGCCTCGTCCAGGCCGTCGCTGCCGGCTCCGTGATGCTGGACGGCGATCCGCCGGCCGGCCACCCCCTCACGCAGCAGCTCGTCGCGGATCTCCGCCGCCGTCTCTGACTCCGCGACCCAGTCCGGTTCCAGCCCGACGGCCAGCAGCGCGCCCCTGGCCTTCGGGCCGCGAGCCACCAGTCGGCTGCCCGAAAGCGCGCCGAGCAAGGGCGGGGCCAGGCCGGCTGCGTCCGCCGCCTCGACCCAGCCGGTGACCCCAACCCCCGTCGTGGCGACGACGACGTCCGGCGGGCCGGCGATGAGCTCGCGGGTGCGCTCCAGCAGCACCGCGTCATCGACGTGCGGGACCGTCGACAGGACCGGCGCATGCTCGACGACGGCGCCGCGGCGCTGCAGCGCGGCTCCGAGCTCGAGCGCGCGCCGTTGGGCGGTGATGAGGATGCGGCATCCGGCCAAGTCGTCAGCACGCGGCGAGGACATCGCTCACCTCCCCGATGACGATGACCGCCGGGTTGGCGACACCGGCCGCCGCGACCTCTTCGGCCAGCGTCTTGAGCGGAGCCCGGACCACCTGCTGGTGCGGCGTCCAGGCCCGGTGGATCACGGCGGCGGGAGTCAGCGGGTCGCGCCCTTCGGCGAGCAGCGCGGCGGTGAGCTCGCCCAGCCGGGCCATCCCCATGAGCACGACGATGGTGTGCCGCCATCTGCTGAGCACGTCGATGTCCAGCTCATCGTGTCCCGAGATCACGAGCATGCCCGCCGAGACACCCCGGTGGGTGACCGGGATCCCGGCGGCGGCCGGAGCAGCGATGGCGCTGGACACGCCGGGCACGACCTCGACCGGTATGCCGGCTTCTCGGCAGGCCATGACCTCCTCGCCGCCGCGGCCGAGCAGGAACGGGTCGCCTCCTTTGAGCCGCACGACGCGCCGACCGGCCAAGGCGTGCTCGACGAGCAGCCGGTTGATCTGCTCCTGTGGAACCGCGTGGTGATACGGGGTTTTGCCGACGTCGACGATGTGCGCCTTCGGGCACAGGGTCGCCAGGGCCTCGACCGGCGCAAGCCGGTCGGCCAGCACGACGTCTGCGGCGGCGAGCGCCGCCTGGCCCCGAACCGTGAGGAGGTCGGGGTCGCCGGGGCCACCCCCGACGATGACCACCCGCCCGGGTGCGCCTTCGACGTGTCCGCCCGGCTGGCTCATCAGCGGGCCCGCGCCTCCACGGCGGCGCGATCCGCCTCTCGGGTCGGGGCGCCGAGCTCGACCACCCCGGCGACGACCCGGACCGGCCAGGAACCGAGGCTGACCTGCGGGTCGTCCAGGCACACCCCCGTTCGCACGTCGAAGACCTGCTTGAACATCGGGGACGCGATGGTGGGCACCTGCTCGCCCTCGACGGTGCGCGACCCGACGATGCCCCGCGCGATGACGTTCGCCCCGCTGAACGGGTCGTGGTGCCCTACGCAGAACACCCGCCCGTCCAGCAGCCGCACGACGGCGACCTGCACACCGTCGACGAGGGCGGCGACGGCGCGCTCGGGCTCGAGGGCACCGACCCGGCATACCGGGGTCCACGCGCTCACGACCGCACCGGCAGGACCGGCCCGGCGACGAGCACCGCCTCCTGGCGCTCCTGAGAGGTCGCCGGTCGGCGCTGGCCGCGCTCGGGCACGTAGGCCAGCTCGGGGTCGGGCTGGTCAGGAGCGTTCACGAACGAGGCGAACCGGGCCAGCTTCACCGGATCCGCCAGGACGCCGGCCCACTCGTCGCTGTAGGACTCGACGTGGCGGGCCATCGCGGCATCGAGGTCCGCCCCGATGCCGAGCGAGTCCCGCAGGACGACCGCGCGCAGATGGTCCAGGCCGCCCTCCAGCTCTTCGATCCACGCGGCGGTCCGTTGCAAACGGTTGGCGGTGCGCACGTAGTACATGAGGAAGCGGTCGATGGCCCGGACCAGGGCCGCCTCGTCGAGGTCCTCGGCGAAGAGCTGGGCATGCCGCGGCGAGAACCCGCCGTTGCCGCCGACGTAGAGGTTCCAGCCCGCCTCGGTCGCGATGACCCCGACGTCCTTGCCGCGCGCCTCGGCGCACTCGCGGGCGCACCCGGAGACGCCGAGCTTGAGCTTGTGCGGTGAGCGCAGCCCGCGGTAGCGCAGCTCCAGCCGGATCGCCAGGCCGACCGAGTCGTGCATGCCGTACCGGCACCAGGTGGACCCGACGCACGACTTCACGGTGCGCAGCGCCTTGCCGTAGGCGTGCCCGGACTCGAACCCGGCGTCGACGAGGCGGCGCCAGATGAGCGGCAGCTGCTCGATCCGGGCGCCGAACAGGTCGATGCGCTGCCCGCCCGTGATCTTTGTGTAGAGGCCGAACTCCTGGGCGACCTGTCCGATGCGGATGAGCCCCTCGGGGGTGATCTCCCCGCCGGGAATCCGCGGGACGACCGAGTACGTGCCGTCCTTCTGCATGTTCGCCATCGCGCGGTCGTTGGTGTCCTGCAGGCCGCCGCGTCCGCCGTCGAGGATGTACGAGCCGT
>JBIOUP010000280.1:0-7686 GCA_044867305.1 Dermatophilaceae bacterium | reverse complement strand
CATGTTGCCCGGCTGGGTGAGCACGCACTGGAAGTACGGCGCCAGCCCCGGCTCGCCCAGGATGAGCTCCTCGATCTGGGTCGGGAACACGTTGACGCCGCGGATGATCATCATGTCGTCGGTGCGCCCGGTGACCTTCTCCATGCGGCGCATCGTCGGGTATGCCGTCCCCGGCAGCAGCTTGGTGAGGTCCTTGGTGCGGTAGCGGATCATCGGCAGGGCCTGTTTGGTCAGGCTGGTGAGCACGAGCTCGCCCGCCTCCCCATCGGGAAGCACGTCATGGGTGACCGGGTCGATGATCTCCGGGTAGAAGTGGTCCTCCCAGATGTTGAGCCCGTCCCTGGTCTCACCCGACTCGCTGGCGACGCCCGGCCCGATGAGCTCGGACAGCCCGAACAGGTCCATCGCCTTGAGCTTGCTGCGCGCTTCGACCGATGCCCGCATGGCGAGCGTCCAGGGCTCGGCCCCGAAGATGCCGATCCGCAGGCTCGTGTCGTGCGGGTCGATGCCCTGGCGCTCCATCTCGTCCAGGACGGTGAGGAAGTAGCTCGGCGTCACGTGGATGACGCGGGGCTGGAAGTCCATGATGAGCTGCACCTGGCGTTCGGTCATGCCTCCGGAGACGGGCACGACGCTCATGTGCAGCCGCTCGGCACCGGCGTGCACGCCCAGTCCGCCGGTGAACAGGCCGTAACCGCCCATGTTGTGGAACACGTCACCGGGTCTCGCCCCGGCCACCCAGAGGCATCGGGCGACCAGGTCGGCCCACATGTCCAAGTCCTCTTCGGTGTAGCCAACCACGGTCGCCTTGCCGGTCGTGCCGCTGCTGGCGTGGATCCGCACGACGTCCTCACGGGGTACGGCGAACATCCCGAACGGGTAGTTGTCGCGCAACGTGGTTTTGTCGGTGAACGGCAGGCGGGCGATGTCCTGCAGCGACCGGATGTCGTCGGGCTGCACGCCGGCCTCGTCGAAGGTCTTGCGGTAGTGCGGCACCGCGGCATAGACGCGTCGGACGGTGTCCTGGAGGCGCTCCAGCTGCTTGGCTCGCAGCTCGTCGAGCGACCAGTGCAGGGCGGCGTCGTCGGCTTCTGCGTACATGATGGTCATTCACCCACTAGTCGGGCCTTGGGTCAAAGGGGCTTCGGTCATGCGGAGGGGTCGAAGTAGAGCTCCAGCTGCATGCGGTCGGGGTCGCGGAACACCAGCACCGCTGCGCCAGGGGTCGTGTTCGACGGGGCGATCGGGGAGTGGACCACCCCAGCGTCCGTCAGCCGCACCGCCCAGTCGTCCAGCTCGGCGCGGTCGGTCACGCCGAACGCCAGGTGGTCCAGGCCGACCCGCCTCTCGTCGAACGGGCCGGAGCCACCGTCGCGATGCTCGGCGAGACTCAGCCGGGTCGACAGCTCGTCGTGGTGCAGGAACACCTTGCGCCACGCGGCGCTCGGGGGGATGAACTCGCCGACCCGACGAAACCCGAGCACGTCGGCATACCAGCGAGCGCTCGCGTCGGCGTCTCGGACCGTCAGGCTGACATGATGGATGCGGGTGAGCATCGGCTCACCCCACCGTTTCCTTGCGCTTGTCGACGATGCGCCGCGCTTTGCCGACCGAGCGCTCGATGCCACCCGGCTCGCGGACCTCGATCTTCGCGCTCGTGCCGATGCGGGCCTTGATCTGGTGTCGCAGGTCGGCCGCGATGGCGTTCTTGCGCTCGTCGCTCTCGTGCTCGTGGGTCTCGACGAGCACGGTGAGCTCGACCATGTTGCCCGGCTGGGTCAGCACGCACTGGAAGTACGGCGCCAGCCCGTCCTCACGCAGGATGAGCTCCTCGATCTGGGTCGGGAAGACGTTGACCCCGCGGATGATCATCATGTCGTCGGTGCGTCCGGTCACCTTCTCCATGCGGCGCATGGTCGGGTATGCCGTCCCCGGCAGCAGCTTGGTGAGGTCCTTGGTGCGGTAGCGGATCACCGGGAAGGCCGCCTTGGTCAGGCTGGTGAAGACCAGCTCACCCTGCTCGCCGTCGGGGAGCACCTCGCCGGTCAACGGGTCGATGATCTCCGGGTAGAAGTGGTCCTCCCAGATATGCAGCCCGTCCTTGGTCTGTACGGACTCCTGCGAGATGCCCGGCCCCATCACCTCGGAGAGCCCGTAGATGTCGACCGCGTCCATGCGCGAGCGGGCTTCGATCTCCTTGCGCATGGCCGGCGTCCAGGGCTCCGCACCGAAGATCCCCAGCTCGAGGGTGGTGGAGTGCGGGTCGATGCCCTGGCGCTCCATCTCGTCCAGCACCGAGAGGAAGTAGCTGGGGGTCACCATCATGATCCGGCACCCGAAGTCCTGGATGAGCTGGACCTGCCGCTCGGTCATCCCACCCGAGATCGGGACGACCGTGCAGCCCAAGCGCTCGGCGCCGTAGTGCGCGCCGAGGCCGCCGGTGAACAGGCCGTAGCCGTAGGCGACGTGCACGACGTCACCGGGTCGCCCGCCCGCCGCTCGGATCGAGCGGGCCATGACCTCGGACCACATGTCGATGTCCTCGCGGGTGTACCCGACGACGGTCGGCTGGCCCGTCGTGCCGCTGCTGGCGTGGATCCGCACGACCTGCTCGCGGGGCACGGCAAAGAGGCCGAACGGGTAGTTGTCGCGCAACGTGAGCTTGTCGGTGAACGGCAGCTTGCCCAGGTCCTCGAGCGAGCGGATGTCATCGGGGTGCACCCCCGCGGCGTCGAATGCCTTCTGGTAGTGGGGCACGGCGGCATACACGCGCCGCACGGTGTCCTGGAGCCGTTCCAGCTGTCGCGCGCGCAGCTCGTCCAGCGACCAGCGCTCGCCCTCGTCTCTGAGATCTGTGGCCATGGTGGGTAATACAGCAGATACGCGCGGGCGCCACAAGCAAACTGTGGTGCAGATCAAGACCAGCCCTGGGCATCTCGGGTGCACCAGCACCACTATGTTGTCGGCACAGGCCGCAGTGCCATGATTCGCCAGCCCCCACGGCGCAGTCGTGGCGGCCGCCAGATCACCCGAGGATCAGGAGTCACAACGTGCGTCAAATGAACACCCGTCGACTGGCAGCCGCGGCGTTCGCCGCTGCCGTCGGGCTGGCCCTGGCTGGGTGCGGTTCGTCCAGTTCAAGCAGTTCCAGCAGCACGAGCGCGGCAACCGGCGCAGCCTCCGGCGCGAACGTCACCCTGGTCGCGCCAGGCAAGCTGACGGTTTGCACTCACCTGCCCTACGCACCGTTCCAGTATCCGGATGAGACCGGCAAGATCGTCGGCTTCGACGTGGACATGATGGACCTGCTGGCCAAGAAGCTCGGCGTCACCCAGGCGATCGTGGACACGCCGTTCGAAGGCATCAAGTCCGGACAGGACACCGCTACCGGCAAGTGCGACATCTCGGCCGCGGCCATGTCGATCACCGACGAGCGCAAGAAGGCCATCCTGTTCTCGGAGGGCTACTTCAACGCCACCCAGGCTTTGCTGATGCGCGCGGACGCACCCGTGAAGTCGCTTGCCGACCTGAGGGGTAAGAAGCTCGGCGCGCAGGCAGCCACCACCGGCCTGGACTACGCCAACAAGGAGATGGCGGCCAACGGGTACAGCATCGTCGAGTACCAGGACCTGGCCTCGCAGACCCAGGCGCTGCTCACCAACCAGATCGACGCGGCGATCAACGACGTGCCGGTCTGGTCCGACGCGGTGAAGAAGAACCCGGGCAAGGCCGTCGTCGGGCCGCAGTTCGACACCGGCGACGTCTACGGCTTCGGCATGAAGCTGGGCAACACCGCGCTCAAGGCGCAGGTCGACGAGGTCATCAAGACCGCCAAGGCCGACGGCACCTACAACATGCTGTTCAAGAAGTGGATCGGCACCGACGCCCCGAAGTCCTGATCGTCGCACCCGAAAGGCTGGCGCAGTCGCCCTGGCTGCGCCAGCCTTGCCATGAGCCGGACCCCAACGAAGGTGGGTAGCCATGAGCACCGAGACCGCCGTCGAAGCCCCGAGCGGCCTGAGCCGACGCCAGCGCGCTCGACTGAGCCGAGGGTCGCAGTATGCCGTCGGGCTGGTTGTCCTCGTCGTGCTGGTGCTCAAGACCGACTGGGCGACCTTCAGCCAGGCCTTCCTGCGCGGCGACATCTTCGCAGCGATGTGGCCTCGCGTCATCACCGTCGGGCTGGTCAACACGCTCATCTACACGGCGCTCGCCTTCGCCTTCGGGCTCAGCCTCGGCCTGGTCATCGCGATGATGAAGCTGTCCTCGATCGGGCCGTACCGCTGGTTCGCCAACGGGTACGTCGAGCTGTTCCGCGGCCTGCCTGCCCTTGTCGTGCTGTTCATGGTCGCCTTCGGCATCCCGAGTGCCTTTCCCGGCTTCCAGTTCCCTGGCGACATCTACGGCAAGGTGATGATCGGGCTGGGGCTCACCGCCGCGGCATACATGGCCGAGACGATCCGCGCGGGAATCCAGGCCGTGCCCAAGGGCCAGATCGAGGCGGCCCGATCCCTGGGCATGTCGCCCACGCGCACGATGGTGTCCATCCTGCTGCCGCAGGCGTTTCGGATCATCATCCCGCCGTTGACCAACGAGCTGATCCTGCTCATCAAGGACTCCTCGCTCGTGTACGTCCTCGGCGTGACCGTCGAGCAGTACGAGCTGACCAAGTTCAGCCAGGGCTTCCTCAACAGCCGGGCAAGTCCTACCCCGCTCATCGTCGGCGCGCTGTGCTACCTGGTGCTGACCCTGCCCCTGTCCAGCCTCGTGCGGATGCTCGAGCGCCGCTTCGCGAAGGCAAGATAGACCCATGAGCAGCCCAGCCGCCGAGGCGCCGACCAGCCACGCGATCACGGTCGAGCACCTGTCCAAGTCGTTCGGCGACCACGAGGTGCTCAAGGACATCAGTCTGCAGATCGACCCCGGCGAGGTCGTGTGCGTCATCGGCCCGTCGGGGTCGGGCAAGTCGACGTTGCTGCGCTGCGTCAACATGCTCGAGACGCCGACGTCCGGTCGGGTTGTCGTCGGCCACCACGAGATGACCGATCCGGACGTCGACCTCGACGCCGCGCGCCGGCGGATCGGCATGGTCTTCCAGAGCTTCAACCTGTTCCCGCACCTGACCGTGCTGCGCAACCTGACGATCGCCCAGACCAAGGTCCTCGGCCGCTCCAGGTCGGACGCCGAGGCCACGGCCCGCAAGAACCTCGCCCGCGTAGGCATGGCCGACCGGGAGAACGCCTTTCCTGCGCAGCTGTCGGGTGGTCAGCAGCAGCGCATCGCCATCGCCCGGTCGCTGTCCATGGACCCCGAGCTCATGCTCTTCGACGAGCCGACCTCGGCGCTGGACCCCGAGCTGGTCGGCGAGGTGCTCGCCGTCATGAAGGGGCTGGCTGCTGAGGGCATGACGATGATGATCGTCACCCACGAGATGGCCTTCGCCCGCGAGGCTGCTGACCGGGTCGTCTTCATGGACGGCGGCTACATCGTCGAGGAAGGCCCGCCGAGCCGCGTCATCGGTGACCCACAGAACCCTCGGACCAAGTCGTTCCTGCACCGGGTGCTCAATCCGATGGTCATCGAGCCGGAGGAGATCCTTCCGGACGGCATGCACGACGCCATCCGCGACCTGGCGCCGTGAGCAAGCCTGCCAGCAGTGACGGCCCCCAGCGATGCCTGCGTGCGTGCACTCGCCTGCTTCCACCGAGTGGGCAGACGATGCGGTTATAAAGCCCGGATAACGACATCTACTGCCCACTCGGGGGGATGGCGCCTGCGCGGGATGGCGCTCACCCGGGTCCACTCGGGGGGATGGCGCCTGCCGGGGATGGGGCTCACCCGGGGTCGCGCGCCTGCGCGGGGTCGCGCATCAGCACCGAGCGCAGGAAGTCGATCGCGGGCGGGTACGCATCGATCCGGTTGGCGCGTTTGGCCAGCCCGTGCCCCTCGTCCTGGTAGACGCGAAGCTGGCACGGTATGCCGCGTCCCTGCAGCGCTGCGTGGATTTGCTCGGCCTCCGACAGCGGCACCCTCGGGTCGTTGGCCCCGTGGATGACGAACAACGGCGCGCGGATCGCGTCCAGGTAGGTGATCGGGGAGAAGCGCTCGAGCATGTCCCGTTGGTCAGCAAGCCAGCCGTACTCCCGTTCCCGATAGGCGCGCCGGTACTCGGACGTGTTCTCCAGGAACGTCACCAGCGAGGAAATACCGACGATGTCCACGCCGGCGGCCCACAGCTGCGGCTGCATGGACAGGCCGGCCAGCACCATGTAGCCGCCGTAGGACCCACCCCACAGGGCGGCTCTCGCTGGGTCAAGCCCGAGTGTGGGCAACCAGGCGTGCACGGCGGCGAGATCGGCGACCGAGTCCAGACGCCGTTCGACGTCGTCGAGCATGTACCAGCGCTTGCCGTAGCCGGTCGAGCCTCGCACGTTGGGGACGACGACGGTGAAGCCGACTGCCGACAGGGCCGAGACCACGGGGTTGAAGAACCGAGTGGCTGCCCATTCGGGCCCGCCGTGGACGTGGACGACCGACGCCCCGGCGAGACCAGGATCGCCCTGCGGGGATGGGGAATACACGAAGCACGGCACCTGCTCTCCGTCCGGTGTGGGCACCAGATGCGAGGTGGGCGACGCGAGCAGGCCGGCAACTCCAGGCGGCATATCCGCGCTGCCGTCGATCACGGACCGTGCCGCACCGGTGCGCGCATCGACCAGCCAGATCGACCCGGGATCGTCCGGGCGCATCCCGGCCACGAGCACGTGCTGACTGTCCGGAGCCCAGCGCACACTCGGCATGGCAACCCCTGGCATGTCGACATCGCACCGCCACGCGCCGTCGGCCTCGTGCACGGCATACCGATAAGCGCCGTCCTCGAGCGTGCCGACCAGCACGGCATGGCCCCCGGGCGAGACGTCGGCCGTGAGGTCGTGTGCGTCGTCAGCCACGAGCGTGCTCCAGGCGGAGCCGTCAGCGGGCGCTCGGACGATGGCGAGGTACTCTCGGGCGCGGTTCGACGCGAAGACCAGGGCGCGGTCGCCCTCTGCCCAGCCGACCTGCTCCCCGTGGAAGGAGTCCTCCTGGGGGTCGGTGATGTCGCGTATGCCGTCCGGCCCGGCTATGGACACGAGTGTCCCGTTGGGCCGCAGCGAGTAGATGACGAGAGCAACCGAGCGCTCGTCGTGCGACAGCGTCGCCGACGCGACGTAGCCGCCGTTGTCGTAGAGCACCTGTTCGACACCGGAGTCCAGGTCACGAAGGACGAGGTCCATGTCGACCCCGTTGCGCCGGTTCGTGTAGTAGACGAGCGAAGTCGGGGTGACGTCGACCAGGACGTGCATGTACCGCGGGTCGTGCACGATCGGGACCAAGTCAGCCGGGGCCGCCGGCATGGTCGTCGCAGACAGGTCGAGCAAGGACAGCTGCATCCGCTCGTTGCCGCCGGCGTCGTGCTGCACGACGACCTGCGCGCGACCGGGCACAAAGCGGCCGGAACAGGGACGATCCAACGCGGTCAACGGGATTCGCGCACCGGTCGGCTCGATCAGGACCAGCTGGGAGCTGCCGGTGTCGTCGTGCGCAGCCAGGACCCGGCCCTCGTCGTCGAGGTCGTATGCCGTCCAGGTGCGGACCTCGAGAACGGAGCGAACGAGCGCAGTGGTGTCGACGGGCATGCTGCTCAGT
>JBIOUP010000279.1:0-16332 GCA_044867305.1 Dermatophilaceae bacterium | reverse complement strand
CGCGGTGAGCTGTTCACGAACGTTGTGGTGAAGAAGGCGCCGAGCTTTGCCGGCTACGAGACCAAATCCGGCCGCAAGATGCCGCTCGCCTTGCTCCGACCGGCTGTTCGGGCCGAGTCGCCCACCGAGCTCAGCGGGCCGGGCGGAGCAAGGCGAGCGGCATCTTGCGGCCGGATTTGGTCTCGTAGCCGGCAAAGCTCGGCGCCTTCTTCACCACAACGTTCGTGAACAGCTCACCGCGGCGCGGGTCCGGTAGTACCTCCGCGGTCATCTCGGAGGTCTCGCTCCCGATCTGGACCGTCGCGCGTCCGGCCTTGCGCAGGTTGCGGAACCACCCCGGCACGGACGGGGACCCACCACCGGAACCGACCACCAGGTAGCCGCCTTCGAAGGGGAAGTAGCCAACGAGGGTGGAGCGGGGCTGTCCGCTCTGGCGCCCAGGGACGGTGAGCACCAAGACGGGCACGCCGTCGCGTGCTGTACCGCCGATCCGCCCGCCCGACCACCGGTAAAGGGTGACCATCATGGCGTTGCCGCTGCGGGCCAGCCGTTTCAGGACCGGATTCACTCCGGGCCTCCTTCGGGTCGTGAACGTCGGGCCGAGCTGCCGGGTGCCGCGCCCTCGGGCCGCGTCGAAAGGAGCCCCTGCGCCGCTACAGCGTGGTATCCGCTCCTGTTGGAACTGCGGCGATGCGTTGCACTCGTCGCGGTCATGCTAACCGCGCATGCGCTTGGCATGCGCAGCCGCCGGCGCCCTGCAACAGGCTCCTCGTCGGTGCGAGTTCCCTGCTGTCGACGTCCCCGCGGCATGGCCGCTAGACGAAGGCACCCACGCCGGTCTCGGCCCGGCCGATGAGCAGCTTCTGGATCTGCGACGTGCCCTCATAGAGGGTCATGACCCGGGCATCGCGCAGGTACTTCTGCACCGGGTACTCGTCGATGTAGCCGTACCCGCCGAAAACCTGCAGGGCCGAGTTGGTCGCGCGCACGGCGGCCTCCGACGCGAAGTACTTGGCCTTAGATGCCTCCACGCCGAACGGCATACCCCTATCGACGAGGTCAGCCGTGCGCCACGTAAGCAGCCGAGCTGCGTCCGCGTCGACCGATAGCTCGGCGATCATCTCCTGGATGAGCTGGAACGAGGCGAGCGTCCGGCCGAACTGCTCGCGCTCCCCGGCGTAGGTGCGCGCAGCTTCCAGGCAGCCCGAGATGATGCCGACGCAGCCAGCGGCAATCCCCAGCCGCCCCTTGTCGAGCGTGCTCATCGCGATCGCGAACCCCTGGCCCTCCTCGCCGAGCCGAGCCGCCTCAGGCACCCGCACCCCGTCCAGAGACAGCGCTGCGGTGGCTTGGCCACGCAGGCCGAGCTTGCCTTTGATCTCACGCGCCTCGAAGCCGGCCGCGTCCGTCGGCACGAGGAACGCGGACAGGCCCTTGGGCCCGGGACCGCCGGTTCGGGCGAAGACGAGGCACACGTGCGCCCAGGTCCCGTTGGTGATGAACATCTTCTGCCCGTCGAGCACGTAGTCGCCGCCGTCACGCACCGCCCGCGCGGACAGGTTCGCGGCATCCGAACCGGTGTCCGGCTCCGTGAGCCCGAAGCACCCCAGCGCTTCTCCGCTCGCGATCGCCGGGAGCCACTGCTGCTTCTGCGCCTCGGAGCCGTAGGTCAGGATCGGCTTGCCCACCAGCCCGTTGGACACTGACACGATCCCGCGCACGGCCGAGTCGGCCCGGCCCAGCTCCTCCATCGCCAGGCAGTACGTGACGTAGTCGCCACCCCCACCCCCGTACTCCTCCGGGATGGTCAGGCCGAAGAACCCGATCTGGGCCAGCTTCGGGATGATCGCGGTGTCGACTTCCTCGCGCCGGTCCCATTCGGTGCGGAACGGAACCACCTCTCGCTCCAGGAACTCCCGGGCCACTGCCTGGAAGGTGCGCTGCTCGACGCTCAAGGTCAGGTCCACCGGCCAAAGGTATGCCGGTTGCTCACCTCCCAGCCACCACAGCGTTCGCCCCCTCGACGACTCCCCTGGCCCCGCGCCGCCGACCTCATCAACCCGAGCGCCGTTGCCGGCTCGGCAGCCCGTCCTTGGCCGAACTGGCCGGCCGCCGCCACGGCCCCGGCCGGGTGTGCGAGGCTGCCGACATGGGCGACAACACCCTCCTGCGGCGGCACGCCGAACGGTGGGCCGAGAGCAAGCAGCGGCCCTTTGACGGCGACCTGCTCGAGGTCGTCGTCGACCTGCGCCACACCTACGACGAGTGTGCTGCCAACTCATGGCCGGCCGGCAGCGTCGAGCTTCTCCTGCTCGAGCGTTGGCCCGCCCATGGCCCCCTCGACCTGCCGGACCCACAGGTGCTGGCCGACACCCTTGACACGTTCTGGCGCTTCCTACGCGCAACCGGCCGGATGGCATCAGACTCCGCGCCACCCGCCGACCTCACCAAGGAGGCCCGCCGCGCCCTGCCGCGGATGGCCGACGCGTGCGCAGACCGGTCCAAGTTCTCCTCCGGACGCGTCCTGCAGGAGTTCGGTCGCACCCTCGGCATTCCCCTTGACGAGGCCGATGACGTCGATGAGCTGAACGAGCGCCTCCAACGCATCACGACGGCGTGGAACGGGCTGCCCATCCAGGAACGCCGACGACTCATGCCCGACCCCTCCCCCAGGACCCTGGCCGGACAAGCGGTGACCGACCTCATGAACGCCGCCCTGCGTCAGGCGCCCTTCGACGACGAGGACCTCGACGATGAGGCGCCCTTCGATGACGAGGACCTCGACGATGATGAGGTCTTCGACGACCTCGACGACTCGCTCGACGGCGACGCCATCCAGGCCTACCTGCGGTCCGGCGCGCGACCGGATGCGGGCGCCCTGATGGCCGCGGGGAGGACGGCGCGCGACTCGGCATACGTGCGTGCGTGTCTGGCGCTGGCCGACTGGGTCGGCGACGGGCGCGAGGTCACCAAGACGGGAGTCCTGCGCCCTGCTGTGGCGCGGGAGGCGTATGCCGCGCTTGGCCTGGCCGGATGGGAGAGCCAGTACAGGCGCTCAGTGCTCGCGGACAAGCTGCCCGAGACCGCCGGGCCACTGATCGTGGACCCGCGCGAGCACTCGTGGCAGAGCGCTCGTGACTGCGTGCCGCTGGACCGGCTCTGGTCCGGGCTCGATGCGGCCGGTCTGGTCCGGATCGGGCCACTTCGAGCGGCTCAGGTGCCGATGCGCCTCGAGACGGACCTCGACTGGCTGGCGCTGGGCATCACGTTGGTGTCCGGGCTGACCGAGCGCGCCGGCTTTTACTCCTGCGAGCCGCTCGTGGCCCTCGTGCTCAGCCTGGCCCGGGTCGCCGATGCCTCGTGCGATCTGGCCGAGTACCAGCGATGGTGGCGGGCCCGCGGCCAGCTCGGGGCGCCGGAGGGGTCGTTGACTCCCGACGTCGACAAGCTGCTCGGACAGATCCAGGACCTCCGCCTGAACGACGTGCTCGCGATGTACGCCGACACCGCGATCTGGGTGCGGGACCGCGACCGCGTAAGCCTGACCGACTTCGGGCGCCAGTTCGCGGCCTTCCTGGCCAACGCCCTCGTGGACGGCTACCTCGCAGACGACGAGGAGGATTGCCTGGAGCTCGTGCTGGACTATCTGCAGGCCGAGCCCTTCCACCCCGGCTGACCACGGCCGGCGCAGACGCGTCAGCCGCGCAGGTCGGGTGGCGGGAAGTGAGCGGCCGATGAGCATCTTGTGGCCTGACGGGTGAGCGTGACTCGGGGACACCGTAGGGCGCATCGCGGGCGACCGGCCCGCCGCAGCCCAGGAGCCAGCCGTGATCCCCACCCCCGCCGCCCCGCACAGCGACCGTGCCATCGTGCTGGGCGCCAGCCTCACCGGCCTGCTGACCGCCACTGTCCTCGCCGCCCACTGCCGCGAAGTCCTCGTCGTCGACCGCGACGCCTTGGCGGGCGACCTCGTCGCTCCCCGTAAGGGCGTCCCGCAGGGCAAGCATGCCCACGGGCTGTTGGTCGGCGGGCTACGGGCCATGGAAGCACTGCTCCCCGGCCTCACCGCCGAGCTCGTCGAGCGGGGCGCCCTGCCGTCGGACATCATCCGGGACAGCGTCTGGATCATGCGCGGGGCACCGGTCGCCCGCTTCGACTCGGGCCTGGTCGGGCTGCTCGGCACCAGAACCCTGCTGGAGTCCCAGGTGCGTCGTCGGGTGCGGGCCATCCCGGGCATCGTCCTGCTCGGAGGGCACGATGTCGTGCACCTCACCGCCACGGCCGACGGCAGCCGGGTCACCGCAGCCGTGCTCGCTCCCCGCGACGGCGGCGACCACATCTCCGTCGGCGCTGACCTGGTCGTCGACGCGACCGGCAAAGGCTCCCGCGCTGCGCGGTGGCTGGCCGACCTCGGCTACTGCGAACCCCCCACGGACGAGGTGGCCGCGGCCATCACCTATGTCACCCGGACGTTCCTGGACGTGCCCGGCCTGCTGAGCGGCACGGACGCGGTCATCGTCGGGGCGAACCCGCCCGGCCAGGTCGGCGGCGTCGCGCTGCGCCAGGAGAACGGCCAGTGGATCCTCACGCTGACCGGCATCCACGGCATCCAGCCGCCGACCGACCTCGAGGAGTTCGTCCGGTTCGCCGCAGCCCTGCCCACCACGGCCCTCGCGCACGTGGCCTCGACCGCGACGCCGATCGGCGAGCCGGAGATCTTCCGCTACCCGGCGAGCCGCTGGCGCCGCTACGAGAAGCTCGCTCGACGCCCCGAGGGCTTCCTGGTCATCGGTGACGCCGTGTGCTCGTTCAACCCGGTCTACGGGCAGGGCATGTCCTCCGCCGGGCGCCAGGTGCTTGCCCTGGCCGACCTGCTGGCGTCGGTCACCGACGGTGACGGGCTCGCCCGTGCGGCAGCGAAGGCCGCCGACGTGCTGGCCAAGGTCGTCGCCACGCCGTGGTCGCTCGCCACGGGCGCCGACCGTCGTTTTCCCGGTATGCCGGCCAAGCCGCTTCCCGAGCGTTTGGTCGACCGGTACATGGACCGCCTCGTCAGGGTCGCCCGGCACGACTCGGTGGTGACGAGCGCCTTCATGCGAGTGCTCAACCTGCTCGAGCCGCCCTCGACCCTGCTCGCCCCGGCCATGGCCGCCCGGGTGCTGCGCCCGCACGCGACTCGAGTTCGACAGACTTCACCCCAAACCCACCCCAGCCCAGTGACGAGCACCATGCGCGGTCTGGTGAACCCGTCCACATAGGGGTTACCGTCCGCCCGTGGAGTTCTCCTTGATCAGCGGCGTCCGTAATCATCCCGACGCGCCCTACCCGCTGCAGGACGTATACGCCGACTACATCAGTGACGCGGTGCTCGCCGAGGAGCTGGGGTTCACCCGGTCCTGGTACGGCGAGCACCACTTCCGCGAGTGCCAGTGGACCGGATCGCCCATGCTCGTGGCCTCCGCCGTGGCGGCGCGGACCGAGCGGCTGCGGGTCGGCACGGCGGTGACCCTGCTGTCGTTCCATCACCCGATCCGCACCGCCGAGGACGCCGCAGCGACCGACATCATCTCCGGCGGTCGGTTCGACCTGGGCGTCGGCCCGGGCTCGCAGTACGAGGAGTTCCGCTCCTTCGGCGTCGACCCGGCCACGATGAACCAGCGGACCTGGGAGTCGCTGGACTGGATCCGCCGGGCGTTCACCGAGCCGGGGGAGTTCAGCCACAAAGGCAAGTTCTACGACATCCCGAACATGACCTTCACGACCAAGCCGGTGCAGGATCCGCTGCCGATCTGGTGGGGCGGCATGGGCCCGCTCAACCAGAAGCGGGCGGCCGAACGCGGGCTGAACTTCATCGGGCCGTTCAACCACGGGGGCTACAACGAGGCGCTGCGCGCAGCCGGGCGCAACCCGGAAGACCACGAGGTGGCGCTCATGGTCATGGTGTGCGTCGCCGACTCCACCGAGAAGGCGTGGGAGATCGCCGGACCGGGCCTGGAGTACCACGTCAACTTCTACGAGACTCGCCGCGACCTCAAGGGCGAGCTGCCCCCACCGGAGGCAGCGGTCACCGCCGAGAAGCTGCGGGCCGGCGAGGCCGGCTTCTGGACCGCCTTCGTGGGAACACCGGACGAGGTCATCGCCGGCTTGCGGCCGCTGGCCGAGGGCGCGATGGGGCGGCTCACCCAGTTCGCCTGCCAGATGCGCCACCCGGGCATGAGCACGGCAGACACCCACCGGTCGATGAAGCTGTTCGCCGAGCACGTCATCCCTGCGCTGAACGGCTGAGCCCTGGTTGCTGGCTGTCGTATGGGGCTGGGGCCGTTCGTAGAGAGGGTGGGAGCAGCTGGCCGGCAGCCCCGACGCACACCATCCGCAAGGAGAGAAGCCATGACCCAGTACCTGTTGTCAGTCCACATGCGCGACGGCGACCCCGTCCCCGACGCCGACACCATCACGAAGATGTACGCCGACGTCGACGCCTTCAACACCGAGCTGCAGTCCAGCGGCGCCTGGGTGTTCGCGGGCGGGCTGCACCCGGTGGACACCGCGACGGTCGTCGACGGCCGGGGCGACGACGTCCTCGTCACCGACGGGCCGTTCGCCGAGTCCAAGGAGCACCTCGGCGGCTTCTGGGTGGTCACCGCGAGCGACCTGGACGCGGCCATCAGTCTCGCCGGCCGCGGCTCGGCGGCCTGCGGGGCGCCGATTGAGGTTCGCCCCTTCCAGGACGAGCCGCCGGCCTAGGGCATCCGGGTATGCCGGAGGCCCTCGCCGAGGACCTGGAAGCAGTGTTCCGCGCTGAGCACGGGCGGGTGGTCGCCTCTGTGATCCGCCGGTTCGGTGATGTGGGCCTGGCCGAGGACGCCGTGAGTGATGCTCTCGTGGCGGCGGTCGAGGACTGGCGAGCCCACGGCATACCGGCCAACCCCGGCGGGTGGCTCACCACCACCGCCACCCGCCGGGCGATCGACCGAATCCGACGCGAGTCCGCTCGACCGGCGCGCGAGGCCCACGCGAAGCTGCTCACCGACGACGGCCCGCCGCCGGCGACCGGCCCGGTCGGCGACGACCGGCTGCGCCTGATCTTCACCTGCTGCCACCCCGCCCTGGCGCCCGAGGCCCGCGTCGCGCTCACGTTGCGGCTGCTCGGAGGCCTGAGCGTCGCGGAGATCGCCCGCGCGTTCCTCGTGGCCGAGACGACCATGGCGCAGCGGCTGACCCGGGCCAAGCGCAAGATCGCGGCCGCGCGGATCCCCTTCCGGGTGCCCCAGGCCGACGACCTTGCTCGCCGGGTCGGCGACGTCCTGGCGACCCTGTTTCTCATCTTCAACGAGGGCTACCTGACGACCACTGGTGAACAGCCGAACCGAGCCGACTTGTGCGCCGAGGCCATTCGCCTCACTCGGCTCACGACGCAGCTGCTGCCCGACGAGTCCGAGGCCGCTGGGCTGCTCGCCTTGATGCTCCTCACCGACGCCCGGCGTCCCGCCCGCTTCCAGGACGGGGTCCTCGTGCCGCTGAGGGAGCAGGACCGCTCGCGCTGGGACCGGGTGCTCATCGGCGAAGGTCACACCATCGTGCGGCGATGCCTGGAGCGCAACGAACCCGGGAAGTACCAGATCCTCTCTGCCATCAACGCGGTTCACACCGATGCTGCCACGTTCGAGGACACCGACTGGGACCAGATCGTGCGCTTGTACGACCAGCTCATGGTGGTGGCACCGACGCCGATCGTCGCGCTCAACCGGGCCGTCGCGGTCGCCGAGCTGGACGGCGCCGATGTCGCCCTGGCAGCCGTAGACCGACTGGAGCTACCGGCATACCACGCCTGGCACGCGACCCGGGCCGACCTGCTGCGCCGGCTGCACCGAGACGCGGAAGCGGTCACGGCATACGAGGCGGCCATCGCGGCGACGGAGAACCCGGGCGAGCGCGCCTACCTGCGCCGCCGCCGGGACGAGCTGTCTGGGGGCGGGCCGTCTGGGGGCGCGCCGTCTGGGGGCGCGCCGACCGTGCAAAGTCAATGACTTTGTCTGCACTCCATGATGCATCGTGGAGCGCGGACCAAGTCGTTGAGTTGGTCGCCCGCAGTCCTGGTTGCTCGCCCGCAGTCCTGGTTGCTCGCCCGCAGTCCTGGCCGGGGGACTATTCGCCGGCCGGCATCGACGCCAGCTGGATGAGGTTGCCGCAGGTGTCATCCAGCACGGCAGTCACCACCGGGCCCATCGCCGCGGGCGGCTGCACGAAGGTCACGCCCTTGGCACACAGCTCGTCGTACGCCTCCTGTACGTCGGGGACGCCGAAGGACGTGAGCGGTATGCCGTCCGCCACGAGCGCTCGCTGGAACGCCTTCGCCGCGGGGTGCTCGTCAGGCTCGAGCAGCAGCTCGACCCCGTCGGGGGCTTCGGCGCTGACCACGGTGAGCCAGCGGTGCTCGCCCACGGGCACGTCCGTCTTCTTCACGAATCCCAGGACGTCGGTGTAGAAGGCCAGGGCCTTGGCCTGGTCGTCGACGAAGACGCTCGCGGTGGTGATGACGGGCATGGGATCCTCCGATCTCGGTCGGTTCATTCGGTCACGGGCCAGCGCTCGGTGATGGCGCGAAGCGGTGACGTGCGCAAGTAGTGCAGCTTGGTGCGGCCCTGGCGGTGCGCCTCGACGAGCCCGGCCTCCTCGAGCACAGCGAGATGCTGCGACACGGCCTGGCGGGTCGAGGTGATGCCGTGGCGCATGGTGAGGCGGGCGCAGATCTCGAAGAGCGACTGGCCCTCGCGCTCGGCCAGCTCGTCCAGGATGATGCGGCGGGTCTCGTCGGCAAGAGCCTTGAACACGTCGCCCACCGCCACGACGATAGGCAAGCCGTCACTTGCCTGTCAAGATGGCTAAGGTCGTCGGAGCACGCGGACGAAGGGGTACCCATGAGGAACAGCATCGAACGGATCGAGGTCACCCACGCAGGCAGCCTGCCCCGGCCCGATGCACTCCTGGAGGCGAACCGTCAGCGCCTGGCGCAGGGCGGGGAGCTGGACGGGTTCGACGAGATCTTGGCTCGTTCGGTCCAGGACGTCGTGCGCCGCCAGCTGGAGGTCGGCGTCACGATCCCCAACGACGGCGAGTACGGCAAGTCCATGTCGGGCAAGGTCGACTACGGAGCTTGGTGGTCGTACTCGTTCCAGCGCCTGGGGGGCCTCGAGCTGCGTGAAGGCGGCATGGGTCTGGTGCCCCACCAAGAGTCGGCACCGGGCCAGGTGAAGCTGACCAACTTCGCGCACCGGCGCGACTGGGTGGCGTTCGCGGCGGCATACCGCGACCCGACGAGCGGGATCCGCATGTCCGATGGTGAGACCGACCCCCTGGCTGCCTTCCCCATCGCTACCGGCCCGATCACCTACACCGGGCAGGCCGCGGTCGCCAGCGATGTGGCGCACATGCAAGCCGCGATGGCCGCGGGCGGCGTCGAGGAGGGGTTCATCACCGCGGTGTCGCCAGGCTCTGCCGCGCGAGTCGGCAACGAGCACTACGCAAGCGAGGAGGAGTTCCTCTATGCGTGCGCGGACGCGCTGCGCGAGGAGTACCAGGCCATCGTCGACGGCGGGCTGATCCTGCAGATCGACGACCCCTCGATCGCCGAGAACTTCGACCAGATCACCCCCGAGCCCTCCATCGAGGACTACCAGCGGTTCACGCAAATCCGCGTCGAGGCGCTCAACCACGCGCTCAGCGGCATCCCGCCGGACCGGGTCCGCTTCCACCTGTGCTGGGGCAGCTGGCACGGTCCGCACACGACCGACATCGAGTTCAGGCACATCGTCGATCTCGTCCTGTCGATCAACGCCGGCGCGTACACGTTCGAAGCGGCCAACGCCCGGCACGAGCACGAGTGGCGCGTCTGGGAGAGCGCCAAACTGCCCGACGGCAAGGTCATCATCCCCGGAGTGGTCGGGCACGCCACCAATGTCGTCGAGCACCCTGAGCTCGTCGCCGACCGCATCGAGAACTTCGCCCGCCTGGTTGGCAAGGAGAACGTCATCGCGAGCACCGACTGCGGGCTGGGCGGCCGCGTGCACTCGCAGATTGCGTGGGCCAAGCTCGAGGCGCTCGCCAAGGGCGCGCAGATCGCGACCGACCGGCTGTTCAGGTAGCGGCTTGGGCGGCTGACGGGTGCTCCGTGCCCTCACCAAGCCGACTGGGAGAACGCTGGTACCGTAATCCCATGCAGGCAGTCGTTGACTCCGTCGGTCGCATCGTGGTGCCAAAAGCACTTCGCGACGCGCTAGGGCTCGTTCCCGGGAGCACCGTCGAGATCTCTCGTTACGGCGCCGGGCTGCAGCTCGTTCCGGGCGGGCGCACCGCACGACTGGTCGAGGAAGACGGAGTGCTGGTGGCCACGGGTCACACCAGCATCGACGACGACACAGTCTTCGCCCTCGTTGATGCCGGACGGCGGTGACCCCCGCTCGCCCTCGGCCGCTGGCAATCGACACGAGCGTCGCGGTCCCGCTGCTGGTCAGCACGCACACGGCGCATTCCGTCGTAACCGCTTGGTGGAGTGGCCGCACTGTGGCCCTCAGCGGACATGCCGCTGCCGAAACCTATGCGGTCCTCACCCGCCTGCCCGGTGACGTGCGGGTGGCTCCCACCGACGCGGCTCGGCTACTCAGTGAGCGCTTCGCACGGACCTTGCTGCTGACTCCAGAAACGACGGCTCAGCTACCCCACCGCCTCGCCGATCTGCAGATTGCCGGAGGGGCGGTCTACGACGCGATGGTGGCCCTGGCCGCGCTCGAGCATGACGCTCAACTGGCCACCCGCGACGCCCGCGCCAAGGCCACCTATGAGCGGATCGGTGTGGACACCACGGTCGTGGTCTGACGCCGGCGCAGGGCAGCCCTTGCTACGAGTGGTCCTGCCCGTCAATCGTCCGGGGTGAGATCCGGGCCGGGGCGTTGCGGTCAGTCACCGCGGCTGGTCGCCGCGCCGAGCCGGCACCGACACCCCGTCGTCACGGCATACCCGATCACACCCATAGCCGCTCGACAGCACCCGCTCAGCGCACCTGTGGGCGGCGAGGTGTTGCGTTGCCGGCATGGCAAAGGCAACGGCTCCGGTGGCGCTCGCCGCGCCGCCGGGGTCGCTCGGGCTTGCCGCGCCGTTGGCACCGAGTCGGTGGCGACGGTGTGTCGAGACTCAACTTCCGTTTTCAGTAAGGATGGGCGACCCTTGGCCTATGACGACGTCGTCCATCGACACCTATGGTGTCGTGGTCGGCGTTGACGGCTCGCAGTCGTCGCGAGGGGCCCTTAGGTGGGCGGCGCAGTGGGCGCACACCCACGACCAGCAGGTCCAAGTGATCGGCGCGGTCGAGCAGGGAGGGCACCGGCATACCGGGGCCGAAGTGTGGCAACGGATGGTCACGGTGCTGGAGCGCGAGGTCGCGCACGTGTCCAAGCGCTACCCCCGGCTACGCATCGACAAGCTGACCACCTGGGGTAGCCCGCACCGGGTGCTCGCCGACGCCAGCCGCAACGCCTGGACCGTCGTCGTGGGCAGCCGCGGTCTGCACCCCGCGGATCACCGCGTTTCGCAGTCGGTGTCCTCTGCCGCCATCGGTGCCGGAGAGTGCCCGATGATCGTCGTGCCGACCCGAGCCGTGCCGGTGCTCCCGGGCGGCCCGATCGTGCTCGGTTGCGACGGGTCCGCGCAGGGCTTGGAGGCGACCGCATTCGCGTTCGCATGCGCCAGCCGGCTCGCGCTCCCGCTTGTCGTCGTCAAGGCACCGCACGCACAGGCCACCCCTGAGGGAGATTCGCTCTGCGAGACAATGCGCAGCTTCCACCGGGTTTACCCCCAGGTCGGCGTCAGCGCACACGGGGCCGGCACGAGCCTGCCGTCGGCGCTCTGCACCGCTGCCGAAGACGCCACGCTCATCGTCGTCGCTGGGGCGTGGGTGGATGCCAGGTCTGCGGAGGGCGAAACCGCTCGCCTCGAGCTGCTGCATCGGGCGCGCCGCCCGTTGGCGTTCGTCGGCATGGGTGAGCCAGACCGCGGCAGCTAACCCGCTCGTGTGGCCGAGCGATCGCTTCCCACCCCCATCCGGCGCTGGCCACCCATCAGGATCACTTCCCACGCGCGTCTGGTAACCCGCTCGGTGTGGCCGTGCGATCACTTCCCACCCGCATCTGGCGCTGGCCCATCAGATCACTTCCCACCCGCATCTGGCGCTGGTCACCCATCAGGATGGGTGATGGGCCCGCTTGACGGGTCAGGAGCAGCCGAAATGTCGGTTTCGATGGGCGCCTGGACACGGCCGGGCCCCCATGGCAACGAAAGAGACGGGAAATGCGCGCTAACGAGTTCATGACATCGCCTGCCCTCACCGTGACGCCACAAACGACGATCGCCACAGCTGGCCGGTTGCTTCTCGAGCACAACGTGACGGCGCTGCCGGTCGTTGACAACCAGGGTTGCCTGGTAGGGATGGTGAGCCGCTCGGACTTGCTGCGCCACCGCGTGGTGCCGACCCGCGTGCGCACCTCATCCCGGTGCGTCAGGACCCCTCCACACCTCCCCGCGCAGTCGCGGAAGTCATGACGAGGGATGTGGTGACGTCCGGCCATCAGCCGACGAAGCGCAAGCGGCGCACCTGATGGCCAAGCATCACATCAAGAGCATCCCCGTGGTCGACGGCGACCGCCTGATCGGAATCGTCAGCGTCACCGACATTCTCCGGGCCAAGGTACGAGATGACGCCCTCATCGCCCAGGATGTGCGAACTCTGCTGCTGGCTCATGCCGACGACAAAGCTGCTGGGACGTCACTGTCCACGATGGCATCGTCACGCTCAGCAGCTGCTTGCCGGACCAGAAGCAGCAGGTGTTACGCCTCCTTGCCGAAACGGTCCCCGGAGTGGTGCGCGTGCGGGCCGCGCATCCCAACCTCGCCGCCCCAGCGCACGACTCAGCGCGGACGCTACCGGGTCCCGCTTGACGCTCGCCACGGCCGTACCACCGGATGCAACCCATCGTCGCGCCGAGCGGAGCGTCGTGGTTGCTTCGACGGCGCTGAAGCAGCCACGACGCCCCGTTCACCGCGGTATGCCGTGACCGCAGGCCCCTAGCCCACCTGCGCCGAGCCGCCCGGGTCGAGCGCGACGAGCCGGGTGGCGGGCGCAACGTCGCGCAGGACCGCGGCGAACTGCTCCCGCGGGCGGTGCATCCACGTCAGCCCGGCGAGGTGGAACCCGAGCGGATGCAAGGTGCCGTAGTGGATCGGCAGGACGGCCCGGACCTCGGCCAGCGCGCACGCGTGCGCCGCAGCCTTCGGGTCCATGTGCCCGTCCGAGAGCCGCGGCCCCCAGCCGTGAATCGGTAGCAAGGCCAGGTCGATCGGCCGGCCCGCCAAGTCAGGCAGCTGCCGCATCTCCTCGTACACGCTGGTATCACCGGCGAACCAGACGACCCCTGCGGCCGACCGGATGAGGTACCCGCAGGCGGCGTTGGGCCGGTGCGGCATCGGGCGGGCGTGGTGATCGGCCCGCACGGTGCGCACCTGCACGGTGGCCGAGTCGTGGCCCACGCGCGACCAGTCCGGCGTGACCACGCGGGTGTCCAGACCCTTGCCGTGCAGCCAGACCCGGTCGCGCCCGGGAGCCAGCACCGGCACCCGCCCCAGCAGGCGCAGCGAGGCCAGGTCAGCGTGGTCGTGGTGCAGGTGGGAGATGAGCACCGCATCGCTGCCCGCCCACAGCGCGGGATCGGGAGCTGGTCCGCGCCGTCGCAGCGCTCCCACGTGTGGGCGCAGCAGCGGGTCGGTGAGGACTCGCACTCCATCCAGGTCGAGCACCACCGTGGCGTGGCCTATCCAGCAGACTGCGATCACCGGGCCGCCTGCGGCGACGGCTGCTCGAGCGGCCCAGCCCCGTGCGCCTGCCGCCAGCGCAGCAACTGATGGTAGACAGCGACCGGGCCGACGAGCAGCCGCTGTCCATCCACGTCCTGAAGCAGATCGCCGTCCAGGGGCCAGTCGGCCGGATGGACCAGGACGGCTTCGTTCTGGCTGCCGCCGATCCCCCCGTGCGAGCCGACCAGCTCCTCGAAGGCGTGCACGAGTCCGTACGGGTCGACGGTGGAGAGCAGGATGAGGTCACCCGAGTCGGGCAAGCCGGCCACGCGGCGCAGGTCGTCAGCCGTCCGCACGGCATACGGCGTGAGTGGGTCCTCCCCCTCGATCGCACCGCTCGCCAGGTTGTGCAGACCTCGTGGCCCGAACACGAGGGGGTCGCCGTGGGAGCCCCGCACCAGGACCACCCCGACCCCCGG
This sequence comes from Dermatophilaceae bacterium, assembly GCA_044867305.1. Classification (GTDB taxonomy): domain Bacteria; phylum Actinomycetota; class Actinomycetes; order Actinomycetales; family Dermatophilaceae; genus Phosphoribacter. The sequence continues at coordinate 2,014 of JBIOUP010000279.1, read as the reverse complement.
CGTCAACGCCAGACCCGGCACGAGCCGGGGCCACCGTTCGTTGATGACGTCCAGCGACGGGCGCTCGGCGAGCCTGGGAAACCACACCATGCCGAGGTTGCCCGATCCGATGACTGCCAGGTCCGGCAACGCCTCGGCGTCAGGGCCGCCGGTGTCCGTCAGCCGCCGGTCCGGTCCCAGCACGAGCTTGTCCGGCTTGGAGGTGGTACGGCTCAGGACCGAGGTGATGAGGGTGTTGAGCGGCCCCCACTCCTCGCCCTTGGTCTGCTGGACCATCGAGACGCTGGAGTCCTCCATGAGCAGGCGCACCTGGTCGGTGAGCGAGTGTCCATTCAGCTGCTCGAAGGTCTCGCCGAGCGACTGCCCATGGTCGGACACGATGACGAGCTCGTACTCGGTATCCACCAACTGAGCAGCGTGTCTCAGGTGGCCGAGTATGCCGTCAAGACCCTCCAGCGAGCGCATCGCCTCGGGCCGCTCCGGCCCGGCGTGATGAGCGATCTCGTCGTAGTCGACGAGGTCGACGTAGATGATCGGGCGGCCCTCGTTCATCAAGGTGGCGACCAGCGACAGGTTGAGCTTGCGCAGCAGGACGTTGGTGACACCCCGCAGCAGGATGTAGGCGCCGCGGCGCGGAACCCGGGGGCGCACGTCCCGGGCCCGCTGCCGGTGGCCCTGGTAGAGCTCCTTGATCATCTCGCCCACCGTGAGCACCACCGCGCTCGCCAGCAGGAGAGGATAGGAGAAGAAGGACACGTAGAACTTCCCGGAGCCGAGGCGGCTGGCTTTGATCGCCTGGCTGATCACGAGCAGCGACGTGTCGGCCTCTCCCGAGAAGGTCGTGCTGACCGCGGCGCCTCCGCCGCGAAGCAGTCCCTCCCCGGCCTGGAAGCGGGACTCCACGATGCTCGAGTCCGCCGGCCGGCTGGCCGCGAGCATGCGCCCCTCGGCGCGGTCCCACCACCGGAAGGCAGGAACGTGCTGGTCGTCGCCGTGCAGGAAGCCGGCCATGCTCGCGGGCGTCGTCGACGGAATGGTCGACCACCACGTCGTCAGCGCATGAGAGCCGCCCACGATCCACCGCGCCAGGTGCGGAGCCTGCCCAGCCGCGATCGCCCGGCGCAGCACCGTCAAGGACACCCCGTCGAGCTGCACGACAAGCAGGCCGCGTCGCGGTTCGGCCGAGCCTGCCCCCGAGGCGCCGGTGGCCGCAACTCTGGCCCGTCGCCGTCCCGCCCGGCGAGCGCCGCCCAGAGCCTGACCGACCACGTACCCGCTGTCCGTGGCGCCGACGAGCCAGCGGCCCAGCGCCATGACCACGCCGGCGATGAGCACGACGAGGACGACGGATACCCAGTCGTTCGTCGACACGCCGGGCACCAGCCAGATGGCGAGCATGAAGACGCCCAGCTGGCCGAGCAGGCCGAGCAGCATGGCCAGCACCAGGCTGCCGAGGGACGCCAGCCGCCGCAGTAGCGGGCCGATGACGGTGTCCACGACCAGCACCCCGAGCACGATGAGCAGCACCGGTCCCAGACCGTCGACGCTGGCGCCGTCGACCAGGGCAAAGCTGATGCCCACCGCCACCGCGGTGACCAGCACGGACCACAGGCCCTCGAGCACATCGCGGAGGACCGGCCTGGCCCACGACCGGCTCTCCTGCTCGTTGTAGGCGTCGGTCCATCGGGGAACGGGCGTCGGGGGAGCCGGTTCTGAGCCCATGGCGGCATTGTCTCCCGGCCGTCTCCGCGCCGCCTCCCTCTGATCGGTGGGTTCTCGCCTAGTCGTGGTCCTGCTGGCCGGAGGTAAAAGCGAGCGGTGGAGGTGACAAGGTGCGCTCTAGCGCTCGGTAACACCTCCAACTGCCGCCCACCATCGGAGGTAGATGAGCGGTGGAGGTGACAAGGTGCGCTCTAGCGCTCGGTAACACCTCCAACCTGTCACCCTGGCCCGAAAGCCCCAGGTTGGCTACTCTTGAGTAACAAAGCCCTTCTCGTCGCCGATGTCGCCGACT
>JBIOUP010000278.1:0-10303 GCA_044867305.1 Dermatophilaceae bacterium | reverse complement strand
AAGCCCTCAGGACGCTCTGAGCAGCCGGCGGGCCTGGCGGCTGCGGGCCTGGTCAGCGACCGCATCATCGAGCGCGCCCGGTTCGAAGGGCCGACCGGTCGCCGCCTCCGCTGCGGCGGCGATGAGCCCGTCGGCCACCCGGGGGTTGGCCGGCAGGATCGGCCCGTGCAGGTAGGAGCCGATGACGTTGTTCGTGCGCGCGCCCTCGGTGCCGTCAGCACCGTTGTTGCCGCAGCCGGCCCGCACCTGGCCGAAGGGCGCCTGACCCGGCCCGAGCACAGTTGCGCCAGAGTGGTTTTCAAATCCGACCACCTGACCGAAGTCGGTGTCCAAGACGATGCCGCCGATCATCCGGCTGGACTGGCCACGGGTCGTCACGTCGAGGATGCCCAGCCCCGGCAGCTCGACGCCCTCGCTGGTGATGAAGGCATGCCCGAACATTTGGTACATCCCGCAGATCATGATCATTGCCACCCCGTCGGCTGCGAGCCCTCGCAGCCGGTCAGCGATGGCCGCGAGGTCGGTCTCCACGCGGGACTGTCCGGAGTCCTGCCCCCCTCCTCCCATGAACAGATGCGGGTCGGGAGGCAACGGCATACCGGGGTGATGCTGGTGAACCACGACCTCGTAGCCATGGCGCCGAATCCGCGTGGCGAGGCAGCGGGTGTTCCCGAGGTCCCCGTAGATCGACATCTCGCGCGGGTAGAGGTGCACGAGGTTGATCAGGCCCTTGGCCGCGCTCACGCCGGCTCCTCCCCGAAGGCCGCGAGGTCGAAACGCGCGGCGAGCAGGCGCCGCAGCGTCATCATCGCGGTGTAGGTGCAGAAGATTCGGCGTGGCTGACCCTGGTATGCCGTGAGCAGGCGTTCCAGCGCGGCGTGCAGGTCGGGCTCGATCACCTCGACGGGCACCTCGTCGTAGTCGAGCCGGACCGCCATGTCGTAGGCCCGGACACCGCTGGTGATGGCCACCCCCTGCCCCCGCAGCGACTCGAATGACACGTCATAGAGCCAGGAGACGTCCTGACCATCGGCGTAGTCGTCGTTGATGGCGATCATCGTCGTTACGGGCGCGTTGTGGTAGGTGCCGAGGGCGACCGTGAAACCAGCGGGGTTCTTGACCAGCACCAGCTCGAGCGGTTGTCCGTCGACGTCGATGACCTCACCACGCCCGAAGGGTGGCGTGACCGCGGCCAGCGCCTCGACGGCCGTTGTCGGACGGAACTGCTCGTCGAGAAGGGCCCGCGCCGTCGTGGCCGCGGCGGTGGCGTTGATCATCGCGGCAAGGCCGCGCTGCTGCAGAGTGATCGGGCCCAGGACCTCCTCCCCGAAGCGCACCGAGAACGTGCGGGCGTCGTGCGGATGCAGCAGCCCGTCGCGAGGGCCGGCGGGCGGCGGGCTGAACGCGTCGTCGAAGCGGACATCCGCCTCTCCGAGGGCCGGCACGTCGTCGGCGACGGCCGGGTCGATGCCGAAGTAGCGGACGGTGCGGTTGTCGGTGCGGTTGTCGGGCAGGTCCATGGCGATCCGGGCGACGAACGAGTCGTCGCGGTTGAGCACGACGACCCCGCGGGTCTTCGACGCGAGAGTGGTCAGCAGCCGGGCGGTCGTGTCGATCTCGGCGAACCGGTCGAGCTGGTCGCGGGCCACGTTGAGCAGCAAGGCATGGGTCGGCGTGACGAGCCTCGCGAACTGCAGCGCGTGCCACTCGTCGAGCTCGAGTACGGCCACGTCGGCGTGCAACCGGCCGGACAACGGAACCTCGCCGAGCATCGAGGAGATGACGCCACGAGTGAAGTTGCTGCCCGTGGGGTTGGTGAACACCCGTTGTCCGTGGGCTCGGATGATGGCGGCGAGCATCTTGGTGGTCGTCGTCTTGCCGTTGGTGCCGGACACCACGACGATGCCGCCTTTGACGTTGCCCAGCGTGCGGGCCAGGATCGCCGGGTCGACCCGCTCGGCCACGAGACCGGGGAACGCCGAGCCCCCGCCGCGCGCCCGAGTGGCCAACCGGGCCGCCTTCCCCACGGCAATGGCGGCGCTCGTCCTCAGCACGCCGTCACCCTAACTGCCCGACGGAGTGATCCCTCGCGGCGGCCCGGGCGGATGGCTCGATCTGCTCCTGAGTCGCAGGAATCACAACAGACACTTTGGCCTCGCAACGACCACGACACTCCGCCGATGCTCATGGGATCCGGTGAGCTTTACGGACTTCGGTGGGTCACCTGGTTGGGAGCACGTTATCCACAGACTCGATCGCGCACTGGATGCAGAGCCCGGGCGCCGCGACGATCGGACGATGGATGACGCCCTGGAACTGCGACTGGCAGCCGGTCACGGCACAGCGCGAACGCGCGACCTAGCCGCCGCCGGATATGACCGCCACGCCATCGAGCGGTTCGTGCGTAGCGGAGTCCTGCGCCGCGTCCGACACGGTGCTTACGTTGATGCGGCGCGTTTCGGGTCGGCAGACCCGGCGACACGTCACATGCTCGAGACGAGAGCGGTTGTCCGGGCGCTGCCGGGCTATGCCGCCTCGCATCTGTCGGCTCTGGTCTGGTGGGGCCTGCCGGTACTGCGCTCGGACCTCGGCGCAGTGCATGTCGCGGGGATTGCCAAGGCCCATCCGCGGCGCTCGCCTGGATTGCAGGTGCACCGTCCGGTGGAGGCGGTGGACGTGACTGAACGGCTCGGCATACCCGTCGTCCTTGCCGAGCTTGCCGCGCTGCAGACCTGCCGCGCGGTCAGCCAGCGGGCGGCGATGATTGCCGCCGAGGCCGGGCTGCGATGCGGAACGATCTGCAGCAAGACGCTGCTCGAGCGCGAGGGACGTTCTCGATGGGGCCGGGCCGCAGCCCAGATGGTGGCCTTGGCTGACGGGCTCAGCGAGTCACCTGGGGAGTCGCTGTGCCGGCTCGTGTTCGCCGGCCTCGGCCTCACCCAGCCAGAGCAGCAAGCGGAGATCCGCGACCAGCACGGGCGCTTCGTCGCCAGGGTCGACTTCCTTTGGCGCGAGCTGGGTCTGGTCGTCGAGTTCGACGGCGCGGCGAAGTACGGCGGCCTGGACGGTCGTGAGGCCCTCGTTGCCGAGAAGCGCCGGGAGGATGCCCTGCGCCGGCTTGGGTTCCGGGTCGTACGCCTCACCTGGTCTGACCTTCACGACCCCGAGTTGGTCCTGCGGCTGCTCCACCTCTGACGGGCTGCGGCACCTCAGAGGCGGCTGACCCACCAGAATCCCGAATATTCACCGGATCCGATGACTACTAGGGAATCTCATGGGTTACACGAAACCAGAGTGGCCTCTGTGACTGATGTGACGGATGTGACTGATGTGACCACGTCTCGCCGGCTGCGGCTCGCCAGCCGGCTACTCCCACTCGATCGTGCCGGGCGGCTTGCTCGTCAGGTCGAGCACGACCCGGTTGATCTCAGGGACCTCGTTGGTGATCCGGGTCGAGATGCGCGCCAGCACGTCGTAGGGCACGCGGGTCCAGTCGGCTGTCATCGCGTCCTCAGAGGACACCGGCCGGAGCACCACCGGATGGCCGTACGTGCGTCCGTCACCTTGTACGCCGACCGAGCGGACCTCGGCAAGCAGCACAACCGGACACTGCCAGATCTCCCGGTCCAGTCCGGCGGCGGTCAGCTCGGCGCGGGCGATCGCGTCGGCCCGGCGCAGCACGTCAAGCCGCTGTGCGGTGACCTCGCCGACGATCCGGATACCCAGACCCGGCCCAGGGAACGGCTGGCGCCACACGATCGACTCGGGCACGCCGAGCTCCAGGCCGACAGCCCGCACCTCGTCCTTGAACAGCAGCCGAAGCGGCTCGACCAGCGTGAACTGCAGGTCGTCGGGCAGGCCACCCACGTTGTGGTGGGACTTGATGTTCGCGGCACCTTCTCCGCCGCCGGACTCGACGACGTCGGGGTACAGCGTGCCCTGGACCAGGAACTCGATCGGGTGACCTGAGGCATCGGCCGAGCCGACGACGTCACGCGCAGCCTGCTCGAAGACCCGGATGAACTGGGCGCCGATGATCTTGCGCTTCTCCTCCGGGTCGCTCACCCCGGCGAGCGCCTCGAGAAACTGCTCGCGCGCGTCGACTACGACCAGACGTACGCCCGTCGCCGCCACGAAGTCGGTCTCGACCTGCTCGGCCTCTCCCTCGCGCAGCAGCCCGTGCTCGACGAACACACACGTCAACCGGTCCCCTACCGCCCGCTGCACGAGCGCCGCTGCCACTGAGGAGTCCACCCCTCCGGACAGCGCACAGAGCACTGACCCGTTCCCCACCGCCGCGCGCACCGCTGCCACGAGATCGTCGAGCACGTTGGCGGGTGTCCAGGTCGGCTCGATCCCCGCGCCCCTCCACAGGAACCGCTCGAGGACCCGTTGCCCGTATGCCGAGTGCCGCACCTCTGGATGCCATTGCACTCCGTAGAGACGCCGCTCGTCGTCCTCGAAGGCAGCAACGGGCGCCCCCTCGGTGGAGGCCGTCACCGTCATCCCCTTCGGCGCGACGGTCACCGAGTCGCCGTGCGACATCCACACCGACTGCTCGGCAGGTTGGCCGGCGAACAGCGTCGACTCGTTGTCGCGCAGCCTCACCGGCGTGTGGCCATACTCTCCGCGTCCGGTGTGCGCGACCGTGCCGCCCAGGGCCTGGACCATCGCCTGGAAGCCGTAGCACATGCCGAAGACCGGAACTCCCGCGCGCAGCAGGGCCGGGTCCAGGCCTGGCGCATCCGCGGCATACACGCTGGACGGTCCCCCGGAGAGGATGATCGCGCGGGGCGCCTTGGCCAGCATCTGCTCGACCGACATGGTGTGTGGCACGACCTCGCTGTAGACCCGTGCCTCGCGCACCCGCCGCGCGATGAGCTGCGCGTACTGCGCGCCGTAGTCGACGACGAGCACGGGCCGGGAGTGCAGAGGCTGTGCCACCCAGCGAGGATATCGGCCTCGGGGTTCCGGCCTCGGTGTTCCGGCCTCGGGGTTCCGGACCTCGGGTTCCGGACCTCGGTATGCCGGTCGAGCTGGCTAGGCGCGCTCGAGGATCGTCTCGGTCTCGATGGTGACGCGGTGCTCGGCAATGAACGGCAGGAACGGCACGAAGCCGGTGAGCAGATGCAGGACGATTCGCTTGAGGCCCCAGGCCATCTTGAGCCCAAGGTTGGCGATCGAGGCGGCATACGCCATGTAGATGAAGCCGTGGATGTAGCTCCAGTTGTCGGTGAAGAAGTTCTTCTGGTGCAGGCCGTACTTCATCACCATCTCGGCGATGAGGATGAACAGCGCGATCCCGGCGACCACCGCCATGACCCGGTAGACGCGAAGCGCCGTACGGACCTGCACCGGGTCGGCGAGGTTGGTCGGGTACGTGCTCACAGCGGTGCTCCTGCCTCGGGTCGGGACGGCGGTGGGACTGCTTCGGACGTCGCCGGCAGCGCACCGAGGGCCGTAGCCGACCCAGCCAGCAGAGATCGGCGATGCTCGTCACGGACCATCTTCCACCACATCCACATGGCGAAGATCGCGAAGACCCACCACTGCACGGCGTACGCGAAGTTGCGCAGGGTGAAGCCGGACGGCAGGACGGGCGGAGGCACTCGCTCGATCGTCCCGCTCGCGCTCGCTCCGTTCGGGCCGGCGCCGGTGGCGTCAGGAGTTTCGGATGCGGCGAAGACGAACGCGTTGTAGATCTCCCCGTCCCACATGTTGACCAGGCGGGCGACGTCCACGGACGCGAGCTGTCCCGGCCCGAGCGGGCGCAGCGGCTCACGCGGCGACTCGCTCGGAGCCAGACTGCCCTCCACGCTCACCTCGCCGGTCACGACGGGTGCCTTCGCGTCGGCGGGCGCGCGCACGAAGCCGCGCACGACGGGCAGCCGTGCCCCGGTGGCGGTGACCGTCAGGGGTGTGACGACCCAGTACCCCTCTGCGCCGTCCAGCCGACGGTCCACGACAAGAACCTGCTGGCCGGCGTCGTAAACCCCGCTCGCCCGGACCCGTTGGCCGGACCCGTCCGGCGGGAAGGCAGCGTGCGGCTGCATCGTGCTGGTAAGCGCGGCGACCGGCCGCGCCTGCGCCGCGTCGAGCGCCTCCTGCCGGGCGTCGTCGTGGGCGACGCGCATCTGCCACAGCCCGGCCAGGATGCACAGCCCGGAGAGCACGAGCGCGACGGCGAGCAACCCCAACGCCCGGGGGCTGAGGATCGACTCGCGCACCTTGCCAGGCTAAGCCAGCTGACGCCAGCCGCCGAAAGCCGCACGTTTCAGGGGGCAAGGGTGAGTTGTTCTGCCACGGCCCGCGGCTGCACATTTCGGCCGCTCCTCGACCGTCTTGTCCGCCTATAGCACTGAATTGAGTGCTATGAGCGGCTGGGCCGCGCTATCAGCGCCCGATTTGTGTAAGGGAGAGGCCAGAGAATTTGGCCGAAGCCGCTCGCACGCGAGCGCTCGAACGGCCTCAGCCGTCCGGCGCGACCGGCCGCTGGTCCGCGCCTACGGGCTTGTTCATGGCCGAGTGCCGGTAGGAGTACAGCAGGTAGACGACCAGCCCGATGACGAACCACACGACGAAGCGCAGCCAGGTCACTGGGCTGAGGAAAGAGATCAGCCACAACGAGAAGACGACACCCAGACCGGGGACGACGGGCAGCCAAGGGCAGCGGAACGGCCGTTCCATCTCCGGATGCCGGTAGCGCAGGACGATGACCGCAACGCACACGAGGACGAAGGCCAGCAGGATGCCGATGTTGGTCAGCTCCGCGGCCTCGCGGATCGGCACGAACCCGGCCAGCAGCGCCGACCCGATGCCCACGATCCACGTCACCCGGACCGGCACATGGCGGGTGGGGTGCGTCTTGGCGAACCACCGCGGCAGCAACCCGTCCCGGCTCATCGCGAACCACACCCGGGTCACCCCGAGCATGAACGTGAACATGACCGTGAGGATCCCGACGATCGCGCCGACCGCGATGACCGTGCCGAGCCCTGACAAGCCGACCGACAGGAACGCCGACGAGATCCCGGCTTTCGGGTCGATCTCGGTGTAGGGAACCATGCCGGTGAGCACCAGGCAGACCAGGACGTACAGGACCATCGAGATGAGCAGGGAGTACATGATCGCTCTGGGCATGTGCCGCCGCGCATCCTTGGACTCCTCGGCGGCGGTGCTCATCGCGTCGTAGCCGAAGACGGCGAAGAAGACGGTGGCGGCGCCGCCCATCGCGCCGCCCAGCCCGGCAGGGAAGAAGGGGACGTAGTTCGCGGTGTTGATGTGCGCCGCGCCCACGACGATGACGAGGATCACGACGAGCACCTTGATGCCCACGACCGAGGTCTCGAACCGGGCGGCGTTCTTGATGCCCTGGGTCAGCAGGTAGGCGATCAACAGGCAGAGCAGCGCGGCGAACAGGTCGACCCGGTGCCCCTCCCCGCTACCGGGAGCACCGAGCATCCACGCCGGCAGCGTGATCCCGAGCTGGTTGACCAGGTAGGCGAAGTAGCCGGAGATCCCGATGGCGACCACGGCGACGATCGCGGTGTACTCCAGCAGCAGGTCCCAGCCGATGCACCAGCCGACGGCCTCGCCGAGCACGGCATACCCGTAGGTGTAGGCCGACCCCGCGCGCGGAATGAGCCCAGCGAACTCGGCGTACGAGAAAGCAGCCGCGGCGCTGGCGACTCCGGCGATGAGAAACGAGAACACGACCGCCGGCCCGACACCCTTGCCGCCTTCGGCGCCGCTGGCGACGCTACCGGCCAAGGAGAAGATCCCGGCTCCGATGATCCCGCCGACACCGATCGCGGTCAGCTGCCAGAGCCCCAGCGAGGGGGCCAGTCCGCCTGCCTCACGACGGTTCTCCTCGATGTCTTGGATGGGCTTGCGGCGGAAGTAGCCCTTGGTGCTGAATCGCGCCTCGTCGGTACTCATGAGGCATTTGTCTACTCCTCCACGGGAGGTTGTGCCAAGAGCAGACCGTCAGTCCGCCACGAGGATGACGTGGAGACGACGAGGGCCGTGGACGCCCTCGACGCGGTCCAGCTCGATGTCGCTCGTCGCGCTCGGGCCGGAGATCCAGGTGAGCGGTCGCGGCATACCGTCGCCGGGGTGCAGCCGGCTGACCGCCTCGGGCACATCGTGAACGACCTGGTCGGCTCGCACGACGCACACGTGCATATCGGGCACGAGGCTGAGCGCGCGGCGGCCTTGGTCGGCGTCGTGGTTGAGCACGATGGTGCCGCTCGTGGCGATCCCGACCGCGCAGGCCGTCACCACCGCGTCGATCTGGTCCAGCTGCGCTGACGAAAGCTGGTCGTCGGAAACGGCTTGTATGCCGTCGCCAAGCTCGGTGGTCCAGGCCGGGTCCAGCCCCCTTGGCACGACGACCGACGTCGCCCCCGCGGTGCCGAGCGCGCCGGCCACCGCCGCTGCGACGCCGTCGGCAGCCACCCGCACGACCGTGGCCTTGTAGTCCACGACGCGGTCGACGAACAGCTCGATGGTCTGCTGAGGACTTTCCGGTTCGGCTTGGATGACCGGGACCGCACCAGGGGAGCCGATCGGGGCCGTGACGTCGCTCACCGCGCCTCGGACCCGGGCCAGGATCTGCTCTCGCGCGTTCACTGCTGGTCTTCCCGAGTCCGGGCCCACCACCGCCGGAACGTCTCGGTCGGCGGGGTGGGCAGGTCGCGGGCGTTGGTCCACGGCGCCAACGGACCCCGGATCGCCGGGATCGGCCGGCCGCCGAGCGCCTTGGCCCCCACCATCGCGGCCTGCTGGGCCTTCTCGAGCCGGCGGTGGTCGCCGAACAGCCACGCCGCGGCCTTCATCGCGGCATCCTGCGCGGACCCTCCGCCGCCCTCGTCGATGACTTGAGCGCGTAGGTGCACGAGCAGGCTGGGGATGTCGATGCGCACCGGGCACGCCTCGAAGCACGCACCGCACAGGCTGGAGGCGTAGGGAAGCGACTTGTCGACCGCGCTCGCGGTGCCCCGCAGCTGCGGGTTGAGCACGGCCCCGATCGGGCCGGGGTAGACCGAGCCGTAGGCGTGTCCACCGGTCCGCTCGTACACCGGGCAGACGTTGAGGCAGGCCGAGCACCGGATGCAGCGCAGCGCCTGTCGGCCCAGCGGGTCGCCCAGGACGTGGCTGCGGCCGTTGTCGACAAGGACGACGTGGACCTCCTGCGGCCCGTCTCCCTCGTGGACCCCGGTCCACATCGACGTGTAGGGGTTCATCCGCTCGCCGGTGCTGCTGCGCGGCAGCAGCTGCAGGAAAGTGCCGAGGTCCTGCCATGTCGGCAGCACCTTCTCGATCCCGACCACCGAGACGAGCGTCTCAGGAAGGGTCAGGCACATCCGCCCGTTGCCCTCGGACTCGACGACGACGAGCGTCCCGGTGTCGGCGATCGCGAAGTTGGCTCCCGAGACTGCGACCTTGGCCCGCAGGAACTTCTCCCGCAGGTGCAGCCGGGCCGCCTCGGCCAGCCGGCGCGGCTCGTCGCTGAGGTCCTGCGGCGCCGGCCGGCCCACCTGGCCCATCTCGCGCAGGAAGATCTCACGAATCTCCGAACGGTTGCGGTGGATCGCCGGCACCAGGATGTGGCTCGGCCGGTCGTGCCCGAGCTGCACGATGAGCTCGGCCAGGTCGGTCTCCCACGCGTGGATGCCCTCGGCCTCCAACGCTTCGTTGAGCTCGATCTCCTGGGTTGCCATCGACTTGACCTTGACCACCTCGCCGGTGCCCTTGGCCTTGACGATGCCCACGACGATCTCGTTGGCCTCCCGGGCATCCCGCGCCCAGTGGACGACGGCACCGTTTCGGGTCAGGTTGGCTTCCAGCTGCTCCAGGTATGCCGCGAGGTGGGTGAGCATCTCGTCCTTGGTGTCTGCGCCCACCTGGCGCAGCTCCTCCCACCGGTCGACTTCCGCCACAACGCGGGCCCGCTTGTCCCTGATGATGTGCGTCGCGTGCGCGAGGTTTCGGCGTTGCTGGGTGTTGGCCAAGGCCGCTCGCGCGGCATACGGGAACTTGGGCATCCCGACGAAGGTGGGGCTGGTCTCCTGCAGGGGGCCGGGAGTCGGCTGGGGAACTGTCATGCGGGCTGCTCCTGCGTCGAGGCGAGGACTTCGGCCAGGTGCATGGTCCGGACCCCCGCGCGCTGGCGGGTGAGCAGGCCACCGATGTGCGCCAAGCACGAGTTGTCGCCTGCGACGAGCACCTCCGCTCCGGTCTCGCGCACATGGCGGGTCTTGTCGCCACCCATGGCGATCGACACGTCGGGGTTCTTCACCGC
>JBIOUP010000277.1:0-4225 GCA_044867305.1 Dermatophilaceae bacterium | reverse complement strand
CACCCGTGGAGCAGGACGACGGTGGGCCCATCGCCGCGTTGGCGGACCGCGCGCATACCGCGGCCACCTTCCTCGCCTGTGGCGACCCACGGGAGCGCACGCAGCCGGTCCTCGTGGACCCGCCAGTCGTACCCGGCGGCCCAGTAGGCCACGAGCTCGGTGAGGTATGCCGCGGCGGTGCCGCGGTCCCACCCACTGGGTCCGGCCAGGGGCACGGACCGGGTCGCGCGCAACCGGTGTCGAAGGTCGTCCAGGACGGACTCGTCAACGCGGTCAGGAGTCGGCGCCATCACACCAGTCTGCTCCACAGGTCCGACAGCGCTCTGGCACGAGCCAGACCGAAGGGTCCAGCCACATGCGGAACGCAGCGCATGGTCGACGACGCCCTCAACCGCCTCGCCGTCGCCGCCGTTCCCTACCTGCTGGTACTCGGGTCCACGGACCGTTGCACGAGGCCACGCCCAGGCACTCCATCCGCCTGCCCGGCACGGGCTGCGGTCGCCGGCGCAGCACCCGGGCCGCCATGGCCGGAGTCAGCAGGGCCGAAGGAGGCTGCAGCAGGTTGAGGACACTCATCAAGGCGGACGCGACGCCGGGGTCCTGATGGGCTACGGCGACCAGCCGGTCCAGGTATCGGTCCACGATGCGCTCGGCGAACGGCTTGGCCGGCATACCGGGGAATCGCCGATCTGGCCCTGTGGCAAGTGCCCACGGCGTGGCCACGACCTTGGCCAGCACGTCCGCGGCGCTCGCTGCCACGCGAGCCAGGGCGGACCAGTCGGTGACGGGCGCCAGCAGCCTGGCTAACGCGAGCGCCTGCCGCCCCGCGGACGAGATGCCTTGTCCGTATGCCGGGTTGAACGAGCACACCGCGTCACCGATGGCAGCGAATCCGTCGGGCCGGCGGTGGAGCTGTTCGTAGTGGCGCCATCGGCTCGCGGGAAAGCGGTAGGTCTCGGCCGCACTGATCGGCGTCGCCGTTCGGGCCACGTGCACCAGCGCCGGAGTCGGCAGGGTATCGGCGAACTCGGCGAACTCGGTTAGCTCGGTGGGCGGCTGAAGGCCGTGGCGGCCGCTGAGCATGACCAGCCACGTGCCGCCCTCCTGACGCAAGGCGATGCCGCCCGCGAGCTTCGGCGGCTGCGCGGCGACGACAACCGCGTCGGTGCCCTCGAGCAGACCGGGCACATCTTGGAAGAACCGGCTGACGTACCGGATGTCGATGGCAACCTCTTGGGTGGGTGGTGCCGAGTAGCCCAGCTCGGCCAGCCAGCGCGGAGCCCGCGACCCGCGGCCCGTGGCATCGACCACGAGGTCAGCCTCCATGGTCACCAGGCGTCCCTCATCCCGGGCAGCGATCGCGGCGCTGGTGATTCGTGCGCCGTCGGGCGTAGCAGTCAGCCCGAGGATGTCGTGCTGGCCGAGGAGGGTGACTCCGGCAAGGGCACGAACCCGCCGCCGGATGTGCGACTCCAGCAGCAGACGGGTGCCGAGCAAGCCGACCAGCCCGGAGTCGAACCGGGCCAGTGGGGCCCCGCGCATGACCCAGACGCTGTCGCGCAGGACATCCGAGCGCAGGGCGCCAAGCTCCAGGAGCTCGTCAGTGAAGCCGGGGAGCAGCTGTTCCAGGGCCTGCACGCCCGCGACAAGCAAACCGTGGGGCTGGTTGCCCTGCGGGACGCCCCTGCGAGGCGTTGGGTCATCCGAGTCCAAGGGGTCCCGGTCCACGACGACCACCTCGGCGCAGTGCGCGGTAAGGACCGCAGCCGTGAGCAGGCCGGCCACACTCGCACCGAGCACGATGGCGCGGGAGCTATGCGGCGAAGGAGCGGCCGGGATCCTGGTCAGCCTCTGAGCACCTGAGGCAGCCGACTCGGCTTTGTCGTGGATGCGTGGCATGGTCGTTCCCCTTCCGCGCGGGCCGACGCCGCGGCACGACACCACTGTCGCTACGCGAAGGGCCCCCCGCTTCCCCGCGATGGGCCATTGATCAGGCATGGCCCAAACGGACCATCGCAAGCCGGCGTGGTGCGGGCTATCAACCCAGTCCGATCATCTGGAGCAGAAGCCCTGATCTGAGACAGCCGGCGCCTGGCTGAGTAAGTTGTGCCCGGTGGCCGGCGACGTACATGTGCAGTTCCCCGCAGGATCAAGCGATGAGCGAGAGCTGCTGTTGAACTGGTTGCGGTTTCTCCGCGGCGCCGTCCTGCGCAAGCTTGCCGGTCTCAACGATGAGCAGGCGCACTGGCGCCCCGACGGCGCGCTCATCAGCCTCCTCGGGATCGTCAACCATCTGACGCGAGTCGAGTGGCGCTGGATCGACGGCGGAATGCTCGGCCATCCGACGAGCCGCACGGAGGCCGAGTTCAGTCCAGGCCCAGAGCTCACCGTCGCAGACGCAGCGGCGACCTACCGGCGCCGCGCCGAAGCGACGGACCTGGTCATCCGCGACATGCCGCTCGAGACGCCTTGCGGGATGCAGCCCGGCACGCCGGACACGCTGACGCGGTGCGCGAGCTACTCGATGGCGTCACCGGCGAGTGACATCACGGCAGAAGCCGGCGCCTCACCCGAAGGGTGGTCAGACGGTTGAGATCCCCGTAGGCGCCCTTCCGAAGGCGGTGCTCGACGTCGTTGAACGCCGAGATGAACTGGTCGTCAGGACTGGCCGCTGCGGTCATCCTGCCGACTCCCTGCGGAACTCGTCGTACGTGCCGGCGAGGTAGCGGACGAGGGAGACCTGGAAGTCGGGGTTGGCGAAGAACAGGTCGAAGAGCACGCCGTTCTTGTCGTGGCGGTCGATGAGCAGGTCCTTGACCTTCTGCTCGAGGACCATCTCGAACTGGCTGCGGTCGTTGTGGAGGGCGACCTCGCGCATCTCCTCGTCTTCCTTGACGACGACCCATTGCTGGTCGACCCAGACCTTGTCCGCGTCGCCGAGGTCGGCGCCGTACTTGTCGTTCATGGCGGAGATGAGCGCCGAGAGCTTGTCCATGACGGGTTCGGCCTTCGGGCCTTTGCCCTCGCCGGGGAGAGCGGTGCTCGGTTCGTCAGACGCCGTCAGGGTGATGGCCTCGTCGGAGGTGACCGCGATCCGCAGGTGCGTCAGCTGGACCGACTTGCTCAGCTGAGGCATGGGGTCGTTGTCGCCCGCGGGTAGTTCGAGCAGCAGGAGCCGCCCGTAGAGGAAGAGCCGTTCCAGGTCGGCGTCGGCCCATGGCATGACCTGGGCGACGAACGCGTATGCGCGGCAGAAGTGCTCCAGCGTCCGGCGGAACGCCTCCTGCGCCTGCTCGTCGAGCGCCGCGAACCGCCCGACGGCCGGGTCGAGGTTGCTGTAGATGACCGACTGCCTGGCGGCGTCTTCCGAGAGCAGTGCACCGACGGCGGCGTCCATCTCCGCCAGGGACAGCACGTGCGCGGCCATCAGGTCGTGCTCCATGGTGTAGAGCACGTTCGGCTCGGTCGGCGTCGCGAACGACTCCTCGTAGAACGGCTCGAACGCCGCCTTGATCTCATCGGCGGTGTTCGCGAAGTCCAGGACGAACGTGTCCGCCTTGCCGGGATGGGTGCGGTTGAGCCGGGAAAGCGTCTGCACGGCCGCCACCCCGGACAGCTTCTTGTCGACGTACATGGTGTGCAGCAACGGCTCGTCGAACCCGGTCTGGTACTTCTCCGCGACCACCAGCACCCGGTAGTCGTCACCGTGGAACCGCCTGGGCAGCTGCGCCTCGGAGAACCCGTTGATGCCCGCCTCGGTCACCGCGGGCGCCTCAGGGGCATCCGGGTCGAGCACCCCGCCGGAGAACGCGACCAGCGTCCGCAACGGCCGCTCGCCCTTGTCGTACCCCTTCTTCGCGATGTATGCCGTCAACGCGGCGTGGGTGCGCACCGCGTGCAGCCGAGACCGGGTGACGACCATCGCCTTGGCACGTCCGTCGATCTTCCCGGCGGTCTTGTTCCGGAAGTGCTCGATGATCACCTCGGCCTTCGCGTCCAGGGCGTACGGGTGCAGCGACGCGAACCGGGCCAGCACCGCCCGGCCCTTGCGCGACTCCATCTCCGGGTCGTTGCGCGGATGGCTGTTCGCGAGCTTGTAGTACACGCCGTAGGTCGTGTACCCCGCGAGTACGTCGAGGATGAACCCCTCCGCGATCGCCTGGCGCATCGAGTACGTGTGGAACGGCCGCTTGGCCCCGTCCGCACCGACCCGACCGAACGTGTC
>JBIOUP010000276.1:0-10025 GCA_044867305.1 Dermatophilaceae bacterium | reverse complement strand
CTGCCCCCCCAAGGCCGGCTGCCCACCCCCGAGATCGGCTGCCCACCCTCAACGCCAGCTGCCCACCCTCAACGCCAGCTGCCCACCCGTCCCAGCGGGCGGGCAGCGGGGTTGACGGGTGAGTAGGCACGCGTCAGGGTGGGAAGCCCACCGTAAGGGTGGGAAGCGACCTGGTCAGTGGGCTGCCGGAACCACGAGTCAGCGGGGGCCGAAGGCGGCCGCTACGTCGAGGAACCGGTCGTTCGCCTCGGTCTCGCCAATCGTCACGCGCACACCGTCCGTGCCGTACTGGCGCACCATGAGCCCGGCTGCCTCGCAGGTTTGCGTGAACGCTGTTGAGTCCGAGCCCAGCCGGAACCACACGAAGTTCGCCTCGGACCGGGGCAGCACCCAGCCCTGCTGAGCCAGCTCCGCGGCCACCCGTTCCCGTTCACCCACCAGCGCCTCGACCCGCACCATGAGCTCCTCGGCGGCATCCAGCGAAGCGACGGCAGCGGCCTGGGCAATGACGTTGACCCCGAAGGGAACCGCGCACTGACGCAGCGCCGTCGCGACTCTCGGATGCGCCACGGCATACCCAACCCGCAAGCCGGCCAGGCCGTACGCCTTGGAGAACGTGCGCAGCACCATGACGTTCGGGTAGGCCCTCCACACGGCGAGTGCGTCAGGAGCTTGTGGGTCGCGCACGAACTCGACGTAGGCCTCGTCCAGCACGACGAGCGTCGAGGGCGGCACGCTCCCCAGCAGCGCCTCCAGCTCATCCTGGTGCACCACGGTGCCGGTGGGGTTGTTGGGGCTGCACACGATGAGCACCCTCGTGCGGTCAGTCACGGACGCCGCCATGACGTCCAGGCGGTGGCGAGCCTGCTCGTCGACCGGCACCTGCACCGACCTCGCGCCCGCGAGCGTGGTCACGATGGGATAGGCCTCGAACGACCGCCACGCATAGACGACTTCGTCATCGACGTCGCAGGTCGCCTGGATGACCTGTCCGAGCACGCCGATGCTGCCCGTGCCGACCGCGATGCACTCCTCGGCAACACCGACGGACCGCGCGATGGCCGCAATGAGGTCGGTCGAGGCCATGTCGGGGTAGCGGTTGATGCCGTCGACCGCCTTCTCGATGACCGCTCGGACGCTGTCCAGAGGCGGGTACGGGTTCTCGTTGCTCGACAGCTTGTATGCCGTGACTCCCGCCGGGGCGGACGCTGGCTTGCCGGGCACGTAGGCCGGAAGGCCCCTCAGAGCGGACCGCAGCTGCACCTCGGGGGACGTCGCCATGGCGGCCACTGTAGGGCCAAGGCCGTGCGACGATGGGCCCATGCTGTCTGACTTTCTCGCCAACACACTCGTGGGCGGCCTGGCCCTGTGGCTGGCCTCCGTCGTTGTGTCAGGCATCACGTTTGGCCACAGCGGGGACACGACGAGCACGTTCATCAACCTCCTGCTCGTCGCGGTGGTCTTCGGCGCCGTCAACACGCTCATCAAGCCGGTCCTGAGGTTCTTCGGTGCCCCGCTGATCTGGCTGACCCTGGGCCTGTTCGCCTGGGTGATCAACGCCTGGATGCTGCTGCTCACGTCCTGGATGGCCGGCAAGTTCGGGCTGGCCTTTCACGTCGACGGCTTCTGGTGGTCGGCGGTATGGGGCGCGCTGGTGATCACCGTTGTGTCGATGGTCGTCCACGCAGTGCTGCCCGACCGGGAGCGCGCCTACCGCTGAGCTGAGCTGGCGGCAGCCCCCAGACCCCCGGGCCGGCAGCGACCGCCGCCACGCAGTGAATCGGGTGTATCAGGCATGCGGGCGGACCCCTCCCTTGCTGCATGAGCAGAAGCGACGGGTGCCCGGTAAGCGCTGGGGCGGTCGCCAGCCCGCCGCAGGCGTACCCGTTCGGGCCGGTTCACCACCTGGATCTCCACGAACGCTACGCCGAGCTGCGCCGCGAGCAACCAGTGTCGCGAGTGCGTATGCCGTTCGGGGGCGACGCCTGGCTGCTCACCGGCTACGCCGAGATCAAGCGGTTCCTGGCTGATCCGCGGTTCAGCTCGCTGCAGGCCACCTGGCCCGACACGGCTCGGGTCACCCCGCTGCCGTTGCGCCCGGGCAACCTGTTGACGATGGACCCGCCGGAGCACACCAGGATTCGCCGGGTCGTCGCCAAGGCGTTCACCATGCGCCGCGTGGAGCGGCTGCGCGCCCGTATTCAGCAGGTCGCGGACGAACAGCTCGACGCCGTGGCCGAGCAAGGCCCGCCTGCCGACCTGGTGGCGAGCCTGGCCGTGCCGCTTCCGGTCGTGATGATCTGTGAGCTGTTCGGCATCCCTTACCAGGAGCGCGAGCGCTTCCGCCGCTACTCAGACGTCTTCGTTGCGACGACGGCCCACGACGCCCGCGAGATCGACCAGTCCAGGACCGCGCTCGAGGAGTACCTGCAAGAGCTGCTGCAGCAGCGGCGTCGCGACCCGGGCGAGGACCTGGCCACGACCTTGCTCGAGGCCATGGACAGCGAGCGGCTGACGCCGTTGGAGGCGGCGCGCACCGGCATCGGCATCCTGATGGCTGGCCATGAGACCTCCTTGAGCATGATCTCCAACAGCTGCTTCTTGTTGCTGTCGCACGGGGACCTGTACGCGCAGCTCGTCGCCAACCCGTCGCTGCTGCCCACCGCCATCGAGGAGATGCTGCGGTACATCCCCCTGCGCTCGGTCGGCAGCTTCCCTCGCCGGGCGAATGAAGACGTCGAGCTCGGCGACGTGCTCATCCGCAAGGGCGACACGGTGATCTTCCAGCGGGCCAGCGCAGACCGGGACGAGCAGGTCTTCTCCTGCCCGGAGCAGATCGACCTGGCCCGCAAGCCCAACCCGCACCTCGGCTTCGGGCACGGCGCGCATCACTGCCTGGGCGCACCTCTGGCCCGGGCGGAGCTGACCATCGCGATCGAAGGCCTGATCCGGCGCTTCCCGACACTACGACTGGCCGTTCCGGCAGCGGACGTGCCCTGGAAACCCGGGCTCATCGCGCGCTGCCCCGAACGACTCCCGGTGACCTGGTGACCAGCAACCCCGCGACCTCCACGGTGTGGCGCCTCGAGGTCAGCTCTCGATGTGTCGGGTCGGGCATATGCCTCGCCACCGCGCCGCGGCACTTCCACCTCGTCGACGGCTACTCCCAGCCCCGCACTCGGGAGGTCGGCGCAGACGACGACGCGCTCGCCGCGGCCGAGCTGTGCCCGATGAACGCCATCGCGATCACGGCCCTCGACAGTGGGGACGAGGTGGCATGACCACGCTCGATGAGCCGGTCGCGCTGTACGGCCCGGACTTCAAGCGCGACCCGTATGCCGTGTACGCACGCCTTCGCGAGCAAGGCCCGGTGCACCGGGTCCAGTTCCCCAGTGGAGTGCTCGGCTGGTTGATCACCGGCTACGACGCCGCCGTCGAGACGTTGTCGGATGGGCGGCTCGGCAAGGACCACCGGCTCGGCAACGACGACTGGCGGGCCCTGGCCGCGATCATGCCCGAGCCGCAGCATTCGCGCCTGCAGGTGCACCTGCTGCACCAGGACCCCCCGAGGCACACCGGGATGCGCAAGCCGGTGACCGAGGCGCTTTCGCCGCGCCGGGTGCGTCAGCACCGCGACCGGATCCAGCAGATCGCCGAGGACCTGCTGGACGAGCTCCCGGAAACTGGAGCGGTCGAGTTGGTCAGCTCCTTCGCAGCGCGCTTCTCGTTCGCGGTGCTCAGCGAGATGATCGGCCTGCCGGTGCACCTGCAGCGCAGGTTCCGCCGGGAGTGGTGCAAGGTCGTCCAGCCGGTCGGCCCACGCTCGCCGCACCGAGCGGCCTATGTCGCCTTGCTGCACGAACTGCAGGACTACATCGCCGACGTCGTCGACGACAAGCGTGAGCACACGTCGCCGGACCTGCTCGGCGAGCTCGTCGCCGCCAACACCCGCGGCGAGCTCAACGAGGCAGAGCTGAGCTCGATGGTCTTCCAGCTGCTCGTCGCCGGGCAGGAACCGGTCACGAACATGATCTGCATGGCCGTGATCAGCCTGCTGCGGCACCCGCAGCAGCTGGCTCGGCTGCGCAGCGGCGAAGCGGACCTGGCCACGGCCGTCGAGGAGCTGTTCCGCTACGACGGCTCGTTCGAGCTGACCACCTGGCGCTTCTTCCGCGAACCCACCGAGGTCCACGGCGTCACCATCCCAGCCGGGGACTCGGTCATCGTGGCGTTGTCGGCCGCGAACCGCGACCCAGCTCGGTTCGCCGACCCCGACACCCTGGACCTGACCCGCTCGCCCAACCCGCACCTCGGCTTCGGGCACGGCATCCACTTCTGTCCCGGAGCGACCCTCGGCCGCACCGAAGTGCAGGTCGCCGTCGAGACGCTCATCCGCCGCTTGCCCAACCTGGCACTGCCGGCGGAGCCGGACGAGCTGGCGTGGGTGCAGGCGGTACTGACCCGAGGTGTCGAGCGACTTGCGCTCACCTACGGCCCCGAGTCGCCCGCCGACGGCTGCCCGGTCGCAGCCCACCGGAGCGCATCACCAACCTGACCCACCTTGGCGTGACTCGCCACGACCAACCAGAAAGATCGCAGGGGGACCACCACATGAACCACAGCGTGCCCGCCGCCCGCAAGGCTTCGGGGACCGCTCGGGCGGTGCTGCGCCTGCTGCTACCGCTGCGCCGGGAGGAGCAAGCGCACCAGCACTGGCTCGGCAGGTGCTTCGGGCCCCAGCTTGCCCAGATCGAGCACTTCGTGGGCAGCGGCGAACCGCTGCTGTTCACACTGCCGTCCTTCCCCTGCAAGTCGCCGAACCCTCGCAAGGTGCTCAGCCACCTGCCCGACTACGGCGAGCTGAGCGCGCTGCGTTCCCTGCAGCGGCTGTGCGAGGACGTCAGCGCGGTGTACCCGCCCGGGGCCCGGCTGCTCATCTGCTCGGACGGGCACGTCTTCGCCGATCTCATCCGGGTCGCCGACGATGACGTCACGGCATACACGGTCGCATTGCGAGCGATGATCGACACCGAAGGGCTGGACCGGATCGCGCTCTACGACCTCGACGACGTGTACGGCGACATGGGGTACGAGCAGAAGCGCCAGCAGATGACCGCGCAGTACGCACAGTCCCTGGAAGCCCTGCGCGCGGAGGTCAAGAGCGACGAGCGCAGCCTGGCGCTCTACCGCGGGATCACCCGGTTCATGGTCGAGGACGGCTTGGGGCCGGTGTTCGACGGCACGAAATCGGCGCTCCTTCGCGACTCGCGCAAGAGGGCCTATGGCGTCATCCAGCGCAGCCGAGCCTGGTCAGACCTGGTCGACGATCGGATCGAGCGTTCGGTCCGGCTGTCCATCCATCCCCAGCATTGCCGCACCGCGAAGTTCGGCATCCGACTGCTCGACATCAGTGACAGCTGGATGACGCCGTGGCACTCGGTGGCCGTCCAGGCCGGTGACCGAGTCGTGCTGATGAAGCGTCACCACGCTGAGCAGATCGGCCAGCTTGTCGTCATCGGGGGCCGCCCAAGCCATTACGTGGCCGACCAAGCCCACCTGGACGCACTCGGCCAACCCGCACGGCGACCCCGGGCGTCGTAGCCGTCCCGGTGCGCCCGGCCGGGCGTGTTGCTTGGCTCAGACGTGCCGGCGGCTGGTGATGACCCGGAAGCGGCCCGCCACGAAGGCGGCATCCGTGTAGGCCGAGTTGGCAGCGGGGTTGGCGCCCGTGCCGTGGTAGTCGGAGAAGGCCGCGGTCTGGTTGACGTAGACACCGCCGGTGAGGTTCTCCGACAGCGCCACTCCGGCCAGGGCTGCGGCCTCGCGGGCGGCCTCCAACACTTTCTCGTCGGTGGAGTACACGGCCGCGGTCATCGCCCCGTGGGCATGCACGGTCTCGGCGAACGTATCGAGGGACTGCTGCGTCGAGTCGGTCTTGATGAGCAGGACCACTGGCCCGAACCATTCGTGGGTGTAGGTGTCCTGCTGCTCGACGTCGACGGCGACCAGCCCGGGGGCGCGGACGACCGCCTCGGGGTATGCCGGGTGGGCGATTTCCCGTGACGGCAGGACCACCTCGCCCCCGGCCTCCTTGGCGATCTGCTCGAGAGAGCCGGCGTTGGCCCGGACCTGCGGGTTGACCGTCGCCCCGAGGACCTCGACGGCGCGGGCGTCATCACCGGTGAGCCGGCTCACGGCTTGGCCAACGCGGCTGGCGAACTCGTCGAACGACAGATGGCCTTCGTCGGTGTCGACCCCCCCGCGCGGGACGTAGACGTTCTGCGGCGAGGTGCACATCTGGCCGGAGTACAGCGAGAACGAGAAGGCCAGGTTGCCCAGTACGCCCTTGAGGTTGTCCGCGGAGTCGACCACGACAGTGTTCACGCCGGCCTTCTCGGTGTAGACCTGCACGCCGCGCGGCGCGATCTCGCGCTCCAGCCAGGCCCCGAATGCCGGCCCGCCGGTGTAGTCGATAATGGCGATCTCGGGGCGCTCAGCCAGCCTCTTGGCCAGGCCCTCGCCATCGTCCTCGGCGGCCAGCTGCACGAGGGCTGGGTCGAAACCATTCTCCTGCAGGACTGTTCGCGCAATCTCGACGGTGATGGCAAGAGGCAGCACAGCCCGCGGGTGCGGCTTGACGATGACCGGGTTCCCGGTCGCCAGCGAGGCGAACAGCCCCGGATAGGCATTCCACGTGGGGAAGGTGTTGCAGCCGATGAGCAGCGCCAGACCACGTGGGACGATCCGGTAGTCCTTCTGCATCCGCAGCGGAGCATCACGGCCAGGCTTTTCCCAAACCACCGACTGCGGCACCCGCTCCTGCTCCGCTAACGCGGCGGCCACCGCCTCCAACGCGCGGTCCTGAGCCTGCGGCCCACCGGCCTGGAAGGACATGACGAACGGCTGCCCGGACGTGTGCATGACGGCGTTGGCCATCTCGAACGAGCGGGAGTTGGCCCGATCGAGCATCTCCACGCACACGGCTGCGCGCACCCGGGCGCCGGCGTCGCGCCAGGCCGGCATGGCAGCCTGGGCCCGAGCGATTGCCACGTCGATGTCCAGACGCGGGTAGCGCACGCCCAGAACCGGCCCGTACGGGGAGACCTCGCTGCCCACGTCGGTGCCGATTGTCGGCTGACCGGCGAGCCCGGCATACGGCTTGCCAAGGTGTTCCTGGTATGCCGCGAGCCCGTCGGCCGCGGCTGACTCGCCGTACACCTTGGGCGAGGGCGACTCCGGGTAGCGGGAGTAGTAGCGGCGGGTGGCAAGCGCGTCAAGGGCTTCGTCGAGCACCGCCTGGTGCTTCTCAACGAGGGGATGCAGTTGAGGCTGAACGTCGGTGGTCATTGCGTGATTCTACCGACCACCGGGGTGGGCCGGCTGTGCGTGCTGGGTCACGTCCGTGACCTGCGGCACAACCAACCCACTCGCCAGGAGTCAACGGCGCGGGCCAAGATGGCAGCCATGAACGCTGTGCCCGCGGTTGCTGTCATCGGTGCCGGCGCAATGGGATCGGGTATCGCGCAGGTGGCGGTCACAGCCGGGCACCCCGTCTACCTCGTCGACGCCGTGCCGGGCGTCGCGCAGCAGGCGTGTGAGCGGATCGGGCAGGCCCTCGTCAAGCGCGCGAAGCAGGGCCGCATGGCGGCCGCCGACGTGGCCGAGGCGACAGCTCGACTTTCCCCCGGCACGTCCGTCGACGAGCTGGCGCAGTGCCAGCTGGTTGTCGAGGCCATCGCCGAGGACCTGCCGGCCAAGCGCTCGCTGTTCGAGCAGCTCGGCCGGACGCAGAGCCCGACCACCCTGCTGGGCACCAACACGTCCAGTCTCGGAATCGACGAGATCGCCACTGGGGCCGAGCATCCGGAACGGGTGCTCGGTCTGCATTTCTTCAACCCCGCTCACGTGATGCGTCTCGTCGAGGTGATCCGAGGCACGGCAACGAGCGAAGGGGTGCTCGATGCCGCATGCGAGCTCATGCGCAGCTGGGGGAAGACGCCTGTGCGATGTGCGTCGACGCCCGGGTTCATCGTCAACCGGGTCGCGCGGCCGTTCTACGGGGAAGCGCAGCGGATGGTGGAGGAGGGCGTGGCCGACCCGGCCACCATCGACGCCGCGTTGCGCGCCGCCGGCTTCCCGATGGGCCCCTTCGAGCTCACCGATCTCATCGGCCAGGACATCAACCTTGCGGTGGGCACGTCCGTCTGGGAGCGGACCGAGCACGACCCTCGGTATGCCCCCACCAAGCTGCAACAGGACCTCGTCGCGGCGGGCCACCTTGGCCGAAAGAGCGGACAGGGCATCTACCGCTACGCCGACGACGGCTCGGTCATCGGCGCGGCCCCGGACCTGGACCGTGCCGCCGAGCTCGTCGGCGGGCCGGTCACCACCGACCCAGTCGCGCGCACGGTGGCGATGCTGGTCAACGAGGCCGTCGACCTGGTGGCCCGCGGCGAAGCCTCTGCCGAAGACGTCGACGAGGCCATGATTCTCGGCACTCGCTACCCGAAAGGGCCCATCGCGTGGGGTAGAGAGGTGGGGTATGCCGTCGTGAGGCGCCAGCTCGAACAGCTCGACCGGGCGTTCCCGGGCGGCCGTTACCGTCCGAGTCCTGCCCTCGAGGAGGCCCCATGACCGAGCAGCGCATCCAGCCGCGCGCCCTTGACCCCATCCCCACCCAGGAGCTGCGCGCGGACGACGACCTGCACCACGTGCGGGCGATGTGGGACGACGACGCGGCGTCGCTTCGGATGGGCATGACCGCGCTGGTCATCGAGCCCGATCACGCGGTCGTCCGGATGCAGGTCACGAATGAGATGGTGAACGGGCATCGCACCGCGCACGGAGGGTTCATCTTCACGCTCGCCGACTCGACGTTCGGGCTGGTGTGCAACACCCGAGGGGTGCCGACCGTCGCGGCGGCTTGCGACATCGTCTTCGTGACCCCAGCCCACTTGGGTGACGTGCTCGTCGCGGAGGGACGCCAGCGGCTCGTCTTCGGGCGTAGTGGCATCACCGATGTGACGGTCAGGCGCGAGAACGACGGGGCCGTGATTGCCGAGTTCCGGGGTCGTTCGCGGGTCATCCCCGAGAGCGCGTTGCCCAAGCACATGTACTGAACGCACTGCTCGCCCCGTCGTTGCCATCACCGGAGGTAAAACCGAGCAAGCACCGGAGGTAAAACTGAGCAAGCAACGGAGGTAAACCGAGCAGCGGAGGTGCAGACGTGCGCTCTAGCGCTCGCTAACACCTCCACCCGCCAACCGCCGCCCCCGGCCCAACCGCCAACGGCCGCCCCTGCTGACCCTCCCCCCCCATCATCGGAGGTAAAACTGAGCAGTGGAGGTCCAGACGTGCGCTCTAGCGCTTGCTAACACCTCCACCCGCCTGGAGCGTTTCCGCTTTTATGGGCACCGGATTAGGCTGCCAGTTGATTGAGGTGTCTGAATCCTAGCTCGAATTCTGTGGGTGTCAAGTATTCGAGGTAGGAGTGTCGGCGCTTGACGTTGTAGTAGTTGTCGATCCAGTCCTTTGTCTTCTCCTTCAGGTCGGTGATAGTCGCCCAGGGGCGAGTGTGAAACAGTTCCTTCTTGTATGTGGCGAAGAATGATTCGCTGACGGCATTGTCGTAGCAAATCCCGGTGCGGCCAAGGGAGCGTCTGACATGGTGTTCCGTACAGTAGTTCGCGAACTCCTTCGAAGTATATTGTGCGCCGCGGTCTGAGTGGAATATAACGCCAGCTGGTGGCCGGCGGTTTTCGATTGCCATGGCCAGGGCGTCGGTGACCAAGCTGGTCCGCATGTGATCGGCGATCGCCCATCCGATGAGCTTGCGTGAGTGCAGGTCGATCACGGTGGCCAGGTACGCCCAGCCGTCCCACGTCTTGACGTAGGTCACGTCACCGCACCACTTCTCGTTCGGTTGCTCGGCGAAGAACGAGCGGCCGATCAGGTCCGGGGCCGTCACCGGGTCGGTACCGCCGATGGTGGTGCGCCGCCACGCCTTCGGGTGCCGTCCCCGTAGG